>DHWR01000265.1:0-141 GCA_002413265.1 Chloroflexi bacterium UBA5177 | reverse complement strand
ATCGCCAAACATTATGTCTACGGGCGGGTGGTCTCGTAGAAAACGAAGCTGGTTTTCCAACGCCTGTGGAGGCAGCAGATCGTCGGAGTCGAGGAATACCAGGAATTCGCCTTTGGCTAGGGCAAAGCCGGCGTTGCGCGC
>DHWR01000312.1 GCA_002413265.1 Chloroflexi bacterium UBA5177 | reverse complement strand
CTGTAAATCTCCTGTACTACATCGTCAAAGGTATACTCTACCCACGCTCCAACAGTCTCTCGTATGAATGATGTGGGCTTGAGTCCCCACTCTACGCTGAAATGAGCACCAGGAGGGGTTGGCTGAAGGCCGTCATAGTACACGCGGGTATGATAGCGGCACCACGAGCCACTGAATGCCTTCCCAGCTTGGTTGGCGGCCTCGCGAAGGGTGACAAGTTGCTGAGTGCTCTCTGGGTCTTGATGGGCCGCTCGCGCGTTGTCCAGCTCGTCAGCGAGTTCGAGCAGTTCTGTCGCGACCGTTGTCATACTTAATCAGTCCGAAGTCGGGTTCATCTCACATCACGAGGGATAGAGAGAGAATCGCCATCAGTGTACTGTGGCGAACGTCGTCCATTGGCCGTTGTGCGGCGCTCCATGGCACTTCAGGCTGGCTCTCGCGAGAGGTTCAACTCCAAGAGCCGCGCCAGAATGTCCTGGTCGGCGAGGTCTGTCGGCCATCCATACGCGTCAAATACGGCGGCATCCAGCTTTCCGTGGGCGTTTATAAGCCACGTCGGACGTTGATTATAGAGGTTGGTCAGCGTCTGACTCTTGAGCTCGGTCGCCGTGGCGCCTGGTGGGTTGAGCCAGTTCTCCCGAAGGCGATTCAGCTCGGCTGCTGCAGCTCCAATTGCCTCATGCTGCGCAGGAGTGGGTTCGGGAAAAGCGAAAGTGTCAAAGCAGGTGGTGGGAGTGTATCGGAAACCACTCTCTGCCTCGCGTACTTGCGTTCCGAGCGCACGAGCCCAGAGTTCATGCGCTTGCGAGTGCAGTACGCCAAAGCAATAGTCATCGTCGCGAGCGAACACAATTAACTGTTGGTCAGCGAGCACGGCTTTGTCGAGCCACACGAATAAAACGGTGCTTGGCTACCATCGGGGTGGCGATGTAACGGGTCAGCGGAGCAAGAGCGGCACGGAGTCCGCCCATGGTCTCGCCGTGGTGCCACCAATACAGACGGCGATGCTCGCGATTGTTGGAGCTTCGTTGCGGCTTAACGACCCGCCGGAGATACTCAAATGGCACTTCATACATCGCAGCTTCACTCTGAGGCATATTGCTGAAGTCGATAATGAACTTTCCAGCGGGGCGCCCTGTCACATCAGCGCCATTCTTCCAAGGCCGTATGACCTCTCGATTGCCTCTTCCGTTAGGGTTTCCAATCGCGTCCACCATCTTGGCTGCTGTGCCTGCGTCAATATCGAACGAGCCTACCTTGGAGAGCCTCTGAATGAGGTGCCCACATTCGCTTTCAACCGCTGTGCCTGCGTAATGTCCAGCCGCGAGGTGAGGTTCGCGTTGATGCCCTCGACTGGTACGGCGGTCGCGAGTGCTTCCGCGGCTGCGCCATCCTTGCGCTCATTGAGCAGGCGCCGTGTCTCTGAGCCATTGTCAAAACCGACCATCGAGATATGAACTGCGGCGCCGTCCAGAATCCACGGACGGTCGGCCTGGGCATAGAAGATGTCCCCGCTTTGCTTGATGCGCTCCAGCACGAGCCGATTCGCTCCGCCACGAATTCCCTGAGTCGCTAACAGACCCACTCGCTTGGCACGCCCATTCGCAATCTGCGCCCGCGCCTTTTCGAACCAATAGCAGCACAGGTCTGCTCCGCCAGGAACCCGTCCCTGATACATTGCTCGGAGTGCGTTCACATAGGCGTTGCCTAGCTCTGAGCGCATTCTGCTTCCGCCCAGGAAGGGTGGGTTGCCAACAAGGACATCTGCCTCAGGCCACTCCGGCTCAGCGAGTGTGCCATCGTCGTGTGTGGTGAGAATCGCGTCCATGTGCTGGACAGTGTGCAGCGGCTTGAGCACAGGATTCGTCTCGTACCCGAACCCGTTGTCGTGAAGCCACTGGAGATAGCCAATCCAGACCACGACCTGCGCGAGCTCGTAGGCATAGTCGTTGACCTCGATGCCGTGCAGCTGGGCAGGGGTAACGCTGGGGAGAAAGTAGCCAACGCCATTGACCGCGGCGAAGGTGATGACTTCCTTCTCCAGGTCGAGCAGGAGTTTGAGGGAGACGTACAGGAAGTTACCACTACCGCACGCGGGGTCAAGGACTCGTAGGGCGGCAATCTCTCCCACAAACCCCATGAGCAGTCGCGTGAGCGCTTGTTGGTACCGTGTCCGGTTCGTACCCGTTGCCCTATCGCGCGTGGCGATGATGGCTCGCGCCTGGTCCTGCACTTCAACCCACCGACGGCGCAAGGGAGCCATCAGGACGGGCTCGACGATGAGCTCAATATCTTCGCGGCTCGTGAAATGACCCCCGAGCTGCGCTCGCTTGCTCGGGTCAAGGCTGCGCTCGAACAGGGTGCCGAAAATGGCAGGCTCAACGCTCGACCAGTCGAGAGCACATGCCCGTACGAGGGTTTCCATATCTGCTGTGGTGAGCGTCAGCACGCTGTCATCAGCAAAGAGCCCGCCGTTGAAGTACGGGATGTCATCTACACCGAACGCTCCGCCTGATGCCATCGCCCCGAAGAGCTGAGAAAGTCGGGCGGCGAAGTCTGCCGGCTTTGTCCGTGTGCGCTCGACCAGGCGTTTAAAGAGCTTCTCGGGCAGCAGGCCAATGTCTTCCGCGAAGAGGCAGAACAGCAACCGCATCAAGAAATGCGCCGTGGCCTCGGCTTCCTCGCCGCGGCTATCGAGGCGCTGAGCTAGGATGGCGAACTCACTCGCCGCCTGCTCTGTGACTTGCGCTGTTGTTTGCTCCGGCCGCAGTGAGACGGGGTTCTTGAACAGCCGGCGCAGCACCTCCAGCGGCGGTATCGGACACGTTGCCGTTGGCGTCGCACTGGGGAGGTCACTCAAGGAAAAGGCATAGATGCGTTTGGCTGTGCCGGTGAAGTTGGTGTGTACCTCAAAGCGGTCGAGGTCGCATACAACGAGCAGTGGGGGGTTATCCAAATCCTCTCGGTACTGGAGGAGCTGCTGGTAGGCATCCTTGAGATTCTTGCGCTTGCCCTTGTACTCCCAGCCGAAGTGGTCTTTCAGCCAGACATCCGCAAATCCATCCCCACCACTAACCTTCTCGGTGCCCTTCTCGAAGGCGTAGAACTCGCCACGTGGGTCGGCTTCGTTGGGCGTGGGTTCACCCAGCAAGCCGGCAGAGGTCGATAAAGTGCTCTTGGGATGACGCCCGCTCGGTGCCGGTTGCTGCCGTCCACTTCTGGATGAACTCGACGAGGTTCACGGTCGCCCCCGAACGTTGGTGGGACGTTCACTCTCGGGATTCTACCCTCTCAGGGCACACTGGCGCGCCCTGGTGCCAGGCTGTGGCCCTCGCCGCGGCTCTCCCTTCGCAAAACCCGTCTTCTCAGACGCGCTCCCCAACCACCGCCTTGCTAATAGTCAACTTGCCGCTTATAGGCAGCGTGTCACTCAAGTAGAGGGTCCAGTCGTACGCCAGCTGCGCATCGTCCAGGTCTTCGTCCTCAGTGAAATAGAATATGTCGTTGATAGCGCTATGGTTGTCGTGCGGGAAGATATTCACGCTCTGTGGAGTTTCCTTACTACCATGGGCGGCGTCTGGAGGTACACCATCCCGGAGATCGCGCTCGTCATCGTCCGGCGATACGAACGCCGTTTCAGCGTCCGTAGACGGACACAACGTTGCTGCGGGAGGTAAACGGTTCTCGGTTCCAGCCGTCCCAACGCTTCTTCAGGCGCAGGCCGGCGATTCGGGCCATGAGATCGAGCTCGCTCGGCCACGCGTAACGGGTGACGATCGGGTTCACCCGCACGCCGTCGCGTGAGAGCACGACGTGGCTCTCGTCGAGCCGCTGTGTGACGGGATCGTAACGACCCACGTCGAGTCGGACCAAGTTGACCTCGATGGCTTCCGCATCCACGTACTGGTCGTTGCGCAAGCGGTGAAGAAAGTTCGGCAGGCCGGCCTCAACGACGAACGAGCCGTCGTCGGTGAGATGGGTGGCGACGTTCTCGAAGCAGCGGACCTGGTCGTCTTGGGTCAGCAGGTTGAACAATGTGTTGAACACGACGTAGATCAACCGGTAGGTGCCCGGGACCGGGATGTCCGCAAAGTCGCCCATTGTGACCGAGATCTGGTCGCCGCCTGGCTTGGCACGGAGCTTGGCGATCATGGCGGGCGAGATGTCGATGCCGTCGACGCGAACTCCCCGGGCTGCGAGGGGCAGGGCGATCCGACCGGTGCCGATCGCGAGTTCCAGCGCAGGTCCACCTCGCGCCAGCTGCTCTAGGAGCGCGACCGTCGCCACCTCATCCCCGCGGCAGGCGATGTCGTCGTAACCCTCGGCGACGTGCTCGCCAAAGCTCATGGCCGGCTCATAGTTCTCCATAACGTTCTCCACAACCCGATCTCAGTTGCGCTGGATCGCCATGGCATCACCATACGCGGCCCAATTAAATTGTGTCTTATTGGGTCGTTTTTGCAACAGGTCGGGGTGTTCGAAACGTGGTGCCCACGCCGGCGAAGCAGCCGTCGTCTGTCCTCGGGGAGCGGGTCGACTCACGGCGCTGGCGGCGTATCGGTCCCAGCCTGCTGACGCAGCCGTTCGGCCTCGCTCTCCCGCAAGGCACGGCCCTCTGCTGCCGTGACGCTCTGCCCGCAGCTGTCGCACGTATAACCGCTCGCGCGGTCCTCATGGCCCATGTCCGCCACGTTATCCCACTTGGGTACGAGCGTG
>DHWR01000156.1 GCA_002413265.1 Chloroflexi bacterium UBA5177 | reverse complement strand
GCATGATCGAAAAATCCTACAGCTTGGCTCTCGTTGTTCTCTCAGTCGTAATCGCCACGATCGGCGCGTACGTCGCCGTCGAGATCGCGCAGCGCGTTCGCGCCGCTGAACGCCGCCGCCGCATTCCCTGGATTTGCGGCGGCGCACTGGCAATGGGACTGGGCATCTGGAGCATGCACTTCGTCGGCATGCTCGCCCTTCACCTGCCCGTTCTGATCTGGTACGACGCGCCTCTCATCTTCCTCTCGGTTGTCGCGGCAGTAGTCGGGTGCGCCATGGCTTTCTTCATCTTCAATCGCGCCGCGGTCAGCTCGTGGCTTCTGGCTCTCGCCAGCGTCTTCATGGGATTCGCCATAGCCGGCATGCACTACATAGGCATGGCCGGAATGCGAATGACCGGCCACGTCATCTACGATCCGCTCATCGTCGCCGCATCGGTCGGCGTTGCGATCATAGGCTCGTTCGCGGCCCTCGCTCTCACTCGAAATCTCATCGAGACCGGCTTGGAACCAGGAGCGTCGCTCAAGAAATCGGGAGCGGCTTTGCTCATGGGCTTCGCGGTCGCCGGGATGCACTACACGGGGATGGCCGCCGCTCACTTCACACGTGGCCCCGCCGGCTGGCAACCGACTGAAAACCTCGTCCTCGGGACGTACCAGCTTGGGTTGATAGTGGCCGCCACCAGCGTCGCCCTGCTCGGCATCGCCCTAGCGGCCACCCAGTTCGAGCGTTGGACCCTCAAGACCAGAGGCAGATTCGAGAATCTCCTCGAGCTCTCGCCTCAGGTCGTGTGGTTCGGCCTACCCGACGGACGGATCACCTATTTCAATCCGTACTGGTACGAGTACACCGGTCTCTCCGAGAAAGAGGCACTCGGCGACAGGTGGATCGCCGCAATTCATCCCGAAGACCGCGAGCGCGTCATCGCCGGCTGGCAAGCGGCTGTGCAAGAGGGGAGAGACTACGAGGGCGAGCTGCGATTGCGTCGCCGGGACGAAAGTTACTGCTGGTTTCTCGCGAGGAGCCGGCCTGCTCGCGATGAATCGGGGAAGGTCGACGCCTGGCTTGGCATCGCGGTCGACATTGAAAAGCGCAAGGCGGCGGAAGAGGAAGCCTGGGCCGCGAGTCAGGCGAAATCGGAGTTTCTCGCCAGCATGAGCCACGAGCTCCGGACTCCCCTGAACGCGATTGGCGGATACGCCGAGCTGTTGGCCATGGGCATCCGTGGTCCGCTCAACGCCGAACAGGCTCAGGATATTGCCCGCATCAGGCGCAGCCAGCAGCACCTGCTCACGCTGATCCAGGACGTGCTGAACTTCGCCAAGCTCGATGCCGGTCAGACGGAGTACCACATCACCGCCGTCCCGATCGACGAAGCGCTGCGCGATACGGAGTCGATGATTGCTCCCCAGATTCTGGCGAAGGGTCTCCACTATTCGTACAAGAGCGCCGACAAATCGGCCGCGGTCCTCGCGGATCCCGAGAAGCTGCAACAGATCGTGCTCAATCTGCTGAGCAACGCGGTGAAGTTCACCGACGCCGGCGGCACCATCACGCTCTCGAGCGAGCCGCGTGGCAATTGCATCGAGATTCGAGTCGCGGATACGGGAGCCGGTATTTCAGCGCAAAAAATCGACAGGATCTTCGATCCGTTTGTCCAGGCCGAGCGTCGCCTCAATCAGCCGGTTCAGGGAGTGGGACTTGGATTGGCGATCAGCCAGGATCTGGCTCACGCGATGGATGGCCAGGTCACTGTCGAGAGCGTACTCGGCGATGGCTCGACGTTTACACTCTCGCTGCCTCGCGCCCCGCGTATGGAACTGACCGACCGCGCGCCAAGTCGGGAGGTAGAAGTAGCCGACCGCGCGCCCGCAAGGAGCTAGCCGACAGCGCGCTTCATGAACGACCTCATGCCCAGCGTCCAAAAAAGCGCGATGATGAGAATGAGCGCCACTACCACGACGCCTAGCGACATGTGCGGCGCGCTGGGAGTCAGGGCGGCCCGCATTCCCTCCGCCACATATACCAGCGGGTTGATCAGCACCGCGTATTTCATGATCGGCACCGCGCTCAATCCCTGCCACGGATAATACGCACAGCCGAAAAAGATCATCGGCGCCAGAATGACGCCGAACAGGAGACCGATCTGCTGCGGCTGGATCGCGGTGCCGAGAAAAAGCCCGAGTGAGGAGAAGGCGGCAGCGCCGAGCACTGTGATCAGGAGCACATCACCTACATGGCCGAAGGTGAGATTGGGAATCGGGCCCATGATGAGACGCGCCACCGGCAGCACGAACAGCGCTGACACCACGCCCTGAAGCACACCAGCAACGATTTTCTCCGCCGCAATGAGCCAGATCGGGACCGGCGCCAGCAGTCTGTCCTCGATTTCCTTCGTCCAGCCGAAGTCCTGCACCATCGGCAGCGCCACGGACTGAATGCTCGAGAAGGTGAGGCTGATCGCCAGCACCCCCGGCAGCAGCGCCGTCGTGTAGCCGCGACCCATGAATCCCATCTTGGGCAGCAGATACCCGAACACGATCACGAACATCAATGGCTGCATCGTCGTTCGCAGCAGAAAGAATGGAAGCTCCCGGCGCGCGACCCGCATGTCGCGTCGCAGCAGCGCCGCAAAAACCGACGATGCTCGAACTTCCGGGCGAGGAGCGTCGAGCGCGACCGCCGTCATCCGAGCTTCCTTCCCGTCAGCGACACGAACAGCGTCTCAAGACTCGGCTGCATCAAATGAATGTCGGTAACCGTCCGGCCCGTGGATTCGGCTACCTCGATCAGAGCGGGCAGAAGCTGGCCGCCGCGATCGCTGTGCGCGCGCAGGATTCCATCGTGAGCCTCCACTCTGCTGATTCCC
>DHWR01000160.1 GCA_002413265.1 Chloroflexi bacterium UBA5177 | reverse complement strand
GAGCGCGCAAGACGCGAGTTTTTCCCCAAACTCCAGGCCGCGCCCGGCTTCGTCGGGTTTTACCTGGTAAACGACCAGGACAACAGGATCAACACGGCCATCAGCGTGTGGCAGGACAAAGAACACGCCGAGGCCTTTCGGCCGCAGGTGACAGCGTGGACACGTGTGCTGGAAGAACTGGGGCATATCACCGAGAGCGATAACCGGGGCGAGACAATGGTCAGCCTGCAGGCGCAGACCTAAACGGTTCTTCGGTTGCAGTGGCGGCCCGTGCTCTACTGCGAGCCGCAGCAGGAAATCATGGTGGTCGACTCGATGCAAAGCTACGAGATACTGATGGCCGCGGCAGCCGAGGTACGCCACAGGCGGTCCACAATCGTCCTGAACTGAGCCGCCATTTTTGGTGCGAGCCTCGTCGGGGTTGGTACAAATCGCCCGGGCGGGGCTCTTTTTGTTCTGAGCAGCACCTTTACCCAATGACGGTGAACGCGGCCGTGGCTGATGCAGTCCGCCCTCGATAGCTGCATGCCACCTTCGCTGTTCCGCCGCTTCCGCTAGTCTCTTCGTGCCACGTCCAGTTCACGAGGCCAGCGTTGCCGACCGTTCGAGATGACCCGTCGAAGGACGCCGGGGATCGTCCCGTCGAGTAGACGACCGAGGCGGAGCAGGCCGCTCCTGGCGTCGTCTTCGCGTAGAGCGCCGGATATGCGTTGTAGGGCATGGTGGCCGGCACTACATAGGCGTGAACCGTGAAAGCGCCTCCAGAGATGGGCGCGGGCCGTGGAGCCGGCGGCGACGGTGGAGTGTTCGCCGCGGTGTGACCTCCAACACTGAAGCCCAGCAGCGGGTGCAGCTCGATCCCGTTCGGCGCCACCCCCGACTGCCCGTGCAGGTAGTCGAAGTAGCCGACACCCTTCACTGTGATCTGCACATCCGGCCGCTGCCACGAACTCGACGGGTGAAAGTCCGAGGTGAAGAGCTGCCGCACGTACTTCTCGCTCGGTAGGAAGGGGCTGGAACTGATACACGCTGGCGCCGGAATCTCCAGGATCATTGTGCGGCCGCCAGAGTCGGCGATGACCAGATGAAAGTCCGAGTCCTGCTCTTCCTTCACTCGAACCAGTGTGCCCGTGATCTGCCACACCGTCGTCTCCACAGGCCTGATTCGGCTCTGCGATGGAAGAAAGCTTGGTGCAGACAGTGACCGCAAATGAAATATGCTCGTCCGCTGTACTGCTTCCTGGTTTACGCGTCCAGCTCCCGAGTCCATGCCCGTCTTGACGGCCCAGCGCTCGACGCCGCACGACGTGACCCCTCGGTGGAAACGTGTTCGACGTGGAACATCTCAGAACCTCCCGCTCGCCAGGAGGTTTTCCGACCTACTGTGAGCTTGGCGCCGCGTCTGTCAGCTTCGGGAGCTTGGCTCAGCGTCGTCACTCTCTGTCGGGGTCGACCATTTCCCACTCGCCTGGCCGGGTGATGGGGCTGCTCGATGACGCTCCCGGTTTCACCCACATCACCTCGAGCCACGCTCCGTCCGGGTCGTAGAAGCTCAAGCTCCACATCGAGCCCATGTCGGACACGAGTCCGCCTTCCGTCGCGTTCGCCCCTTCGGCGATGAGACGACGTCGGATCTCGCGAAAGGCTTCCTCGCTCGACGCGTTCAGCGCGAAGTGGTCTAGACGACCACGTCCGAACATGGGTTCGCGTCCGGGGGGGTCGACGCCCTCCACCTCGAACGGATGCAGCACCGTATGGGGACCAATCTCGATGAAGGCGTGGCGCAGTGGGCGGTATCGTTGCCACTCAGGAGGATCTTCCTCAACGCGGTCGAAGGTGACTGGCGCGTCAAAGATCCGTCGATAGAACGCAATCAACCGATCCATATCGCCGGTGATGAATGTCATGTGGTGCAAGTCGTTGAGCAGAGCCATGTCTCCTCCTCACCGTTCGGGTTGTGTCGAGCGGGCCGAAGTCGCCAAGCGGCAACCGGATCGCGTGTGCCGTCGTTCTACCATATGCACCGGTTACCGTCTTCAGCCCCTCTGCAGCCATCAGCACTGCCGCGAACCGTAACGGAGGTCGTAGCGAGGACCTGGCCGGCGGTCGACAGCCGTAACGCGGCAACACTCAAACGCACGCTCTGGGTCATCGTTGGTCCCCTGATTCTCTATGCCCTGCTTCTGGGGGTACACAGTTGTTATGGCCCAGGGGGTACACTCGCAGGTCGGCATCGCCTACATCCTCGTCGGCATGTTTGCTCTCGCCCTGCGCAATTCCTGGAACCTGCTGGTCGAGCTCCGTGTCGCCGACACGGACTCGACGCCATCTAACGGGGACCACTAGCTAGGAGCGCTCTGAGAAGGGTCACGCGCCAGCCAATCGCTTGAGCATGAGGCGGGTCATCGTGGCATAGATCATCGCCCGGTTGGTCTCGCACAGCCGCTCGTATTCCTCTGCGAGTCGTCCGCTCTGCCCAAACCAAACTGAAGGTCCGCTCCGCAACCCAACGTTGAGGGAGGCTGCCGTGGAACTCCTTCTTAAAGTTATTGGAGGATCTGGCGAGCAAGGTACGAGAAGTTCATCGCCCTACTACAACCGCACGACGGCCAAGCCCTTCAAGTGGACATATCAGGGCAAAGCACTGGTCGCCTAAACCGCTGGAGTATCTACGCCATGCTGTAATGGCGGCGGTCATCGCCAGACGGCAAGTACCTTGCCCGTCGGCGAGAACTTCTGGACGCGCTGGTCCGGACCGAAGTCTAAGGTTCTCATCCTCGTTCCTCCTCGTGCAAGATGACTGTAACCGGAGTGGGCAATGAAAGCAGAGGAGAGCTACGACCGGGTCGCGGCTGAGTACACCGAGCGTATCGCGGGCGAGCTTGCTGGCAAGCCGTTCGACCGGGAGCTTCTGGAGCGCTTCGCCACGGAAGTCTCTGCCACAAAACGGCATCCAGTCTGCGACCTGGGTTGTGGACCGGGGCACGTGGCGCGCTGTCTCCATGAGCTGGGTGTGCCGGTGGTGGGCATTGACCTTTCGACCCGCATGGTGGAAGAGGCGCGCATCCTCAATCCGGGGCTCGAGTTCCGTCAGGGCGACATGTACGGACTCGACGACCCGGACGGCTCCTTCAGCGGTGTCGTGGCGTTCTACAGCGTCATCCACATTCCACGAGAGGGCGTGACCGCGGTACTGGAGGAGATCAGGCGTGTTCTCATTCCCGGCGGTCTTTTGGTCCTTGCATTCCACATCGGCGATGAGATTCGGCATGTGGAGGAGTTTTTCGAGAAGCCGGTAGATCTTGACTTTGTCTTCTTCCAGCCGGACGAGATGCGAGGCTATCTGCATGCGGCCGGCTTCTCAGACATCGAGGTTATCGAGCGTGACCCCTATCCGGACGTCGAGGTTCAGACTCGCCGCGCCTACCTCTTCGCCCGCACCTAGCGGTGGTTTGTCAGAAACGGACATGGCAGGAGAGCGAGCGGCCGGCACCGAACCAGTCGAGGAGTGCCTGGAGTTCACGGGGCTTGTGGCAGACGGGACACTTCTTTCTTGCGTACTGCCGGTGCTTTGAGTAACACGCCTCGCAGTAAGTTTCGGGCGCCCCAGACTTTCGCGCCGCAATCAAGGCACGTGTACCGTCCTTCAGGGTGCTTGGCCGCTACCAGACGGTCAAGTTCGCCGCCGCTGAGTCCCAAGTGCCGTTGCAGCGCGGCGCGTACCTTCGGTCCAGCCCCGCTGAATCCCTACAACCATGCCACAGTCACATCGCCACTGCCAGCATGAAAGACACGGGGACCGGCAGGGCGTACCGACATTTCACGAGCTCGGCTACCTGACGCGAGTATTCTTCATGCCGAGCTTGGGCCGCCTCAGGGTTCTCGCGCAGGGTTTTGTCCTTCGCTGTAACTTCGTCGATACGTCGCTCTGCCGGACTTTTCGCCGCATCGCTACCCGGTATGAGAAGCGGGGCGCTCACTACCTCGGCATGCTCATCATGGCCTCGATCGTTCTCTGGCTGTAAGGAGCGCCTCCTGCGCTCTGTCAAGGAACCTGGTACGATGGCGCTACCATGGAGCCAACCAGCGTCACCTGTCCCGCCTGTGGACAGTCGAACCCGACTGGCAAGCGATTTTGTGGCGACTGCGGCTCTCCTCTACCCCTTCTCTGCCCGGCGTGTGGCGCGGAGACCCCACCGGGGAAGCGCTTCTGTGGCGATTGCGGTGCCGCGCTCTCGGCTACCGCTCCCACCTCAGCTACTGCTCCTCCTCCCTCTGTAGCCGCTCCCCCATCGGCGGGACCCACGACCGCGCTCCCTGTGTCGTCCGCAGCCGTTCCAGCTTCCCCGCCCTCGCCCACAGCTTCAGAGGAGCGCCGTCTGGTCACCGCCCTCTTCTGCGATCTAGTTGGATTCACACCTCTCTCTGAGTCGCTCGATCCGGAGGAGGTCCGCGACCTCCAGGCTCAGTACTTCAAGGCGATGAGCGTGCAGATCGCGCGCTATGGGGGGACGGTGGAGAAGTATGCCGGGGACGCGGTGCTGGCCCTCTTTGGCGCACCGATCGCACACGAGGATGATGCGGAACGGGCGGTACTCTGTGCGCTGGGCATGCAGCAGGCGATCGAGCCGGTGGCGGCAACAGCCAGCACAAGATGGCAGACAGAACCCCAGATCCGGGTCGGCGTGAACACTGGGGAAGTAGTGAGCGGGACGTGGGATGCCTCCGGGCGGCAGGACGTCGCAGTGACGGGGGATGCGGTCAATACGGCGGCGCGTCTACAGGCGACGGCCGAGCCGGGAGAGATCCTGGTCGGTGCCGAAACCATGCGCCTCACGCGGCGGCGCATTCGCTACGGGGACCGCCGCGAGGTGACCCTCAAAGGCAAGGTGGCCGCGGTGCCGGTGTGGCCCGCCCTCGGGGTCCGGGAAGAGTTTGGGGAGCGCTGGGAAGGGTATGAGACGCCGCTCATTGGCCGGGACCGGGAGATGAGCCTGCTCTTTGAAGCGTGGGTCCGGGCGGAAGGCGGTGAAGGGCAACTGCTCACGATGGTCGGCGACGCTGGAGTTGGCAAGAGCCGCCTGGTGGCCGAGTTCCTCGGCACGCTTGCCTCCTCGTCGACGGTGCGGGTGGTCCGTGGCCGCGCTCTGTCCTATGGTCAGGAGATCAGTCTGTGGCTGGTGGCCGATCTCCTGCGATCGCTCTTTGGCCTGAAGGAACAGGAGAGCCTGGACGAGGTTGCAATCAAGCTGCGCTCGGTGATCCCTGGACTAATTAGCCAGGCCGAGACCCGGTCAGAGGCCCTCGACGTGCTGGGAGAAGTGCTGGGCCTGCCCATCGGGGAGAGTCCGGTCTCCAAAGGAGGACCACAGATCCGGCGGCAGGCCCTCATTCGGAGCCTGCGGGCGGTGCTGGGAGCCGTGAGCGAGCGCGCACCGACCATCGTCATGCTCGAGGACCTGCACTGGACGGATAACTCCAGCAAAGAGGTCCTGACTAACGTGCTGGCCGACGTCTTGGGGCTGCGGGTCCTGGTGCTGGCAGCAAGTCGACCGGGATGGAATCCCCCGTGGAGCGAATGGGGCTGGCCGGAGCGGTTGACCCTGCGACCGCTGGGGGAGCGGGACGCCGCGACCTTGGCGGGAGCGGTCTTGGGAGGCGTCCAGCTCTCTCCCGAGCTGGAACGCCATGTGGCGGAGCGAGCAGGAGGCAACCCCTTCTTCGTGGAGGAGATGCTGCGGGCTCTGCAGGAGACCGGCGGGCTGGAGCAGCGCAGTGGGCAGGTGTACCTGGTGCCGGGAGCGGCGGAGAGCCTGCCCAGCACGCTGACCGAAGTCCTTCTGGCACGACTGGATCGCCTCGAGGGCGAGACCAAACAGGTGGCGCAGGTGGCGAGCGTGATCGGACGGAGCTTCGGCGTGCAGCTCCTAGCGGAAGTGGTGGGGCAGGCAGCCGAGCTGCTGGAGGCGCCTCTAGCGCAGTTGCAGCGAGCCGAGATTGCATTCCCGCGGAGAAACCCCGATCTCGAATACGTCTTCAAGCACGTCAG
>DHWR01000133.1:19219-32863 GCA_002413265.1 Chloroflexi bacterium UBA5177 | reverse complement strand
GCTGCACAAGGCTTTCTAGGCCCGGTAGGAGACTACGCGCCATAGAGGGCGCCCTCGGCCGTGCCTTACGAGTGCAAGATCCGAGGCGAGAGGGTTCAGCGATGTGCGCTGCCGAGCGGCACGCCGACGATTCCGGCGACACCCGTCCGACCGTCCTGGTAGTTGATGACGATGCCCTGAACGTGGACCTGTTGACGGTCTATCTCGAAGAGGAAGGCTACAACGTCTCGGCTGCGTTTTCGGGTTCCGCCGCGCTGGACGTGGTGGCAGGGACGCCGCCCGACCTGATTTTTCTCGACGCGATGATGCCCGGCATGGACGGGTTCACGGTATGCCGGCAGCTGAAGAGCAATCCGGACACGCGGGTCATTCCTATCGTGATTGTCACGGCCCTGTCCACGTCGGAGGATCGCGTCCAGGGAATTGAGGCTGGCGCCGACGACTTCCTGTCAAAGCCGGTTAACCGGCACGAATTTGTCACCCGCGCTCGCTCCTTGCTCCGTATCAAGCGATACGAAGAGGAGGTTCGAGAACAACTCGACTTCACGCGCACGGTTACCACGAGTCTGGGCGAGGGGGTTTGCGCCGTGGACGGCGGCGGGCGTCTCACCTTTATGAATCCGGCCGCCGAGGCGATGCTCGGATGGACGCAAGAAGAGCTGCGCGGGAAGAACACACATGAAGTCTTTCACTTCCAGACAGCCAACGGCGAGCGAGTGGCGGAGGAGGACTGTGCGCTGTTAGCGGTGCTGAGTTCTGGCGCGGCCTTTCACTCTGAGAAGGAAGTATTTACGCGTCGAGACGGTTCGATCTTTCCAATCGCCTGTACGTCCTCTGCTTTAGTTTCCAAGGAACGCATTCTTGGCGCGGTCGTCGCGTTTTGGGACATAACGCAACGCAAAGAGGAAGAAGCGCAACTGCTAAGCGCGAAGGAAGAGACTGAGGCCGCCAACCGTGAGATCAGCCGTCTCAATCATCAGCTGCAGGAGGAAAACCTGCGGTTGAGCGCCGAGCTCGAGGTGACGCGAAGGCTTCAGCAGATGGTGCTGCCGCGCCCGGCGGAGCTGTCGAGTGTGGCGGGACTAGGGATTGCAGCGTACATGCACCCGGCAACAGAAGTGGGTGGAGACTATTACGACGTGCTGCAGGACGGCAACGGGAAGCTGAAAATCGGCATCGGAGATGTGACCGGCCATGGGCTCGAGAGCGGTGTGCTGATGTTGATGGTCCAGATGGCTGTTAGGACGCTTCAAGCGGCCGGAGAGGGGGATCCGGAGCGGTTCCTGGCGGTGCTAAACGAGGCGGTGTGGGGGAACCTGCAGCGTATGGGCTCGGACAAGAACCTGTCCCTCTCGCTCGTTGACTACGAGGCAGGGTGCATGCGCTTGAGCGGACAGCACGAGAGCCTGCTGTTGGCGCGTTCCGGTAAGCCGGTTCAAATAATCGAAACCACTCACCTGGGGTTTCCGATCGGCATGATGGAAGAGATCGGCGAGTTCCTGGCGCATCGGGAAATCACGTTGGAGCGGGGAGATGTGGCGGTGCTGTACAGTGACGGCATCCCGGAGGCGGAGAATTCGGCCGGAGAGCACTACGGGATGGAACGCGTTTGCTCCCTCCTGGAGAAGAGCGCGAACGCGGAAGCTGAGGTGATCAAAGACGAGCTTCTTGACGATCTTCAGCGGTTCATCGGGGCGCAGAAGCTCTTTGACGACATTACGCTCATTGTGCTCAAGCAGCTGTAGGGCGAGATGAGGGCGCGATCTTGAAGACCCGCATCGGCGAGATCCCCGAGGACTTTTCTCCGCACCAAGAGTGCCTGACAATCACACTCTCGACAGGGGCCTCGCCTGAGCCGCAACGCTGGAAGAGTAAGAATCTCACCGTCGATTTCATGGCCGAATATTTCGCCAACTTCTTTCCTTGCGGACCAGACGTGACAAAGGCCGGGACTTCTCGCAGCACTGCCCGGAGCATGATCGCGTTCGCGGGGAACGAAGTTCTGGAAAATGCCGTCAAGTACAACTTCGATCCAACTTTCCCGGTGAGCATTAAGCTTCGGCTGCGGGACGACTCGGTCGTCTTTTCGACTGACAACAGTGTGGACCCCGCCGAAACGAGTCGGCTCAAGACGTATCTCCAGGAAATGATCGCCGAAGATCCCATGACGATGTATCTTGCACAGGTTGAGAAAAACGCGAGCAGCGGCATCGGGATCGACTCTAAGATTGGCCTTCTCACCCTGCGAAACGATTACCGGGCAAGGCTGGGGTGGGAGCTTGCGTCGCGGACTGACCAGTATGGGCACACGACGGCGACGCTGATGACGGCAGTACAGGTACCGTTGATCTTATGAAGTTCGATGACGGTCACATCGGGTCGGAGCGCCAGTTACATAGCAACTACCTGGAACACAACGAGCGATATTGGCCCCTTGTGGGCAGAGACGGCTGAACTGCTCGGAAAAGGAACGCGCGTGGAAATCAACGACGATGACTACCAGGTCAGCTACGACACCAAGACACAAACGGTGACCTGCACGGGGTCCTTTCGACTGGGCGGAACGGAAGAATACGCCGCGATCGTGAAGCTGCTCAATGATGCGAAGGATCAGGAGCCGCTAACCTTGACGCTGGATTTGCGGTCGCTCACGTTCCTCAACAGCTCGGGAATCAATGTGCTCTCTCGCTTTGTGATCGCCGTGCGGGAGACAAAATCCGTGGAACTTCGCGTGCTCGGGTCACAAGCGATTCCTTGGCAGACCAACTCGCTCATCAATTTCCAGCGCCTGATGCCCAGCTTGCAGCTCGAGTTCGAGTAAGGGCAGAAGCACGTGAGAGACGATGCTGGACCAGAAGCGATGCTGCGGGAGCTGCAGGCTGAAGTGTTGCAGGTCAGGGCCGAGAAAGCTGACCTCGAAGTGCTGCTGGAAACCATTACCAGACATGCAGACTTTGTCCAGGCGGAGCTGGAGCGCACGGTGCAGGCGCTCAGGGAAGAAAAGCATAATCTCGCGGTCGAGCGTTCGCGTTCGGAGAGCCTACGCGCCTCCCAAAGCGCGGGTTCGTAGCGGCAGAGCAGGAACGCAATTGGGGTGCGCAGGCGAGACTCTGCAGAGGGGCGACGCGTAGTGTTCGCGGCGCTTGAGTGGCGCGGCGAGCGTCCATCTCATTTGTGGAACACGAGTACCTAGAGGCATGTCTAGTAGCGACCACCTCGAGGACAGCCCTGCAATTTCGCACGACGACGTGACGCGAGAGATCGCCCGTCTGGCCGCCCAGAATCGGGATCTCGAAATGCTCCTGGATCACACGACGGCGCACTCGACCTACATCGAGGCAGAGCTAGAACGAACCGTCCAGGAGCTGCAAGAAGAGAAGAACAAGCTCCGGGCGGAACAGGCAGTATCGGAACGCCTACTTCTAAATATCTTGCCAAAGACGATTGCCGACCGACTGAAAGTTGACAATCAGGTTATCGCGGAGTCGTTCTCTGACGCGTCCGTGCTGTTTGCCGACATAGCCGGCTTCACGTCTCTGTCCAGCCGGTTTGCGGCCGAAGAGCTCGTGGGTTGGCTCAACGGGATATTCTCCATCTTCGACGGACTGACCGACCGGTACGGACTCGAGAAGATCAAGACAATCGGCGACTCTTACATGGCGGTGGGCGGACTTCCGATCCCACGGCTAGACCACGCTGAAGCCATCGCCGAACTAGCACTCGAGATGCAGAGAGTAGCGAAGGACTATCCAAGCCTGACCGGTGACCCGTGGGGCATGCGGATCGGCATGAGCACGGGCACGGTTGTTGCAGGCGTGATTGGCACCAGGAAATTGGCGCTGCAAACTGCCGTGCGCTTGGCCATGAATCGAAGCCAGCGCACGAGACCTTGAGAAGCTCGTCGACCACCCGACGAGCGCGAGCAAACGAGGTCCTGGTGGAGGACGATCACAATTGGGAAGGGTCGAGCAGTCTCCTATCTTCTTTCCTTGCCTTGCCCACGTTCATCCCGTCGACAGATCTATCTGAAGTGTAGGTTGCAGTAGATGTGACCCGCCGGACGTAAGAAGCGGAATGGGGCGGACGTCGGCTACCAGTGTCCGGAATTATCTTTCTTTGGAACAGCACTTTACTAGCTTCCCACTCCCCACGTCTCCCACCCCGTTACTCGGACGAGAACGCGAGTCGGCGGCGAGTCGCCACGCGCTGCTGCAGCACGATATTCGCGTGCTGACCTTAGCCGGTCCGGCCGGTGTCGGCAAGAGCCGGCTCGCCCTGGAAGCGGCGGCTCAGCTCGGCGGCGCCTTCTCCTACGGTGCTGCCTTCGTGGATCTTTCCCCCATTCGCGATCCGGCCCTCGTGCCGACCGCACTCATGCGGGCGCCTTGGACTCGAAGATGATGGGGCGGAATCAATTCCTGAAGGGTTTCGAGAGTATCTGCAGGAGGAAACGCTCCTACTGATCCTGGATAATTTCGAGCATGTGCTGCCGGCAAGCCTGAACGGGGCGGCGTTGCTGGAAGCGTGCCCAGGACTAAAGGTCTTGGTTACGAGTCGATCCCCGCTCCAGCTGCAGTGGGAGCAGATCCAGCTGATCTCACCCTTGCCGCTTCCTGACTTGGAGCACCTTCCACCCGTCGACGATCTCGCAGCAATCCCGTCGGTTGCGCTATTCCTTCATCGAGCCCGGACACGGCTGTCGACGTTCGAGCTGACCGACGAGAACGCAGGGACGATCTCTGACCTGTGCGTGCGGCTCGACGGCTTGCCGCTGGCACTCGAGCTGGCAGCCGCCCGCCTCAACGTTCTGCCTCTCACCGCCATTCTGGAGCGCGTCCGGAATCGTTTGCAGGTCCTGCACTGGGAAGGGCAGGATCTTCCGGAACGGCATCGCAGTCTGCATGCGGCAATCGAGTGGAGCTACGCACTGCTCAGCGATGCCGAGCAACGGCTGTTCAGTTCGTGCGGCGTGTTCGCAGGCCGCATCACTCCCAATGCCATGGATGTCGTAGTGGGCGGCGCCGATGCGGCGGAGATGTTCGAAGGGATGGCATCACTGGCCGAGAAGAACCTGATCCTTCCGAGCGAGGCCGGCGGCGCTCCTGCGCCTGCCTTTACCCTGCTTGAGACGATGAGGGAGTATGCGCGCGAGCGGCTCGAAGAGAGCGGTGAGCTCGACTCAGCTGGACTCGCCCACGCTAGCTACTTCCTAGCCCTGGCAGAGCGGACGGAGTCCGAGCCGCTCACGGGGCAACAACATCCGTGGCCGCTTAGCCTGGAGTCGGAGCACGACAACCTGCGGGCAGCGATGCGATGGCTGCTCGACCATGAGAAGGGGCGTTGGCGCTTCGGCTGGCCTCCGCGCTCGGCCGCTTCTGGTGGCTTCGTGGGTATCACGAGGAAGGATGGCGATGGCTCGAGGAGGGTCTGCAGGCAGCTCCGGATGCGGATCGTTCGGTCCGCATGAGGGGACTTCTCGCGGCAGGATGCCTCCTTGCCGCCGCAGGCGAGGGGACACGCTCCAAGGAGGTGCCGGAGCAGGCGTACAGCATGGCCCGGGAGGCACGTGATGGGGTGGCCGTTGCGCGGTCCTTAACCTACCTGGGCATGCGCGCACTGAACGTGCAGGATTGGCCGTCGTGCGACCGGTTCTTACGCGAAGCACTGGCGCGCTGGCAGCAGCTAGGCGATCGCGAGGACGCCTTCCTCTCGGCCAGCACCGGCGTTCTTCTCGGATGGGCCGGCTTCCTTCAAGCGCATTACGAGGAATCGGCTTTGCTGCTGACTGAGGGGCTCGAACGCCTCAGGGCAATTGGAGAACGTCACGCCTCCGGCCACGTGCTGTTTCACCTTGCACTCACGGTACGTGCGCGGGGCGACCTTGCGCGGGCGGTGGACTACCTCCCGCGAGGGGCTCGAGATATGCAAGGATTTTCAGGACCGCTGGCAGCTTAGTCAGGGCTCGAGGATAGCGTTGCTCCTGATGGATCATCTTGCCGGTGCTGAACAGCAGGCAAAGCTGGTAGGCGCCGCCAACGCATTCAGCGCATTCACCGGCTTCTCGGCGAGCTACTGGAGGCTCCTGTCCGGACAAAGCGGCGCCGGGCTTCGCGAGCGGATCGAACGCGAGGGATATGAAGCGGCGTACCGCCAGGGCCATGCCATGTCCTTCAGCGAAACTGTGGACTTGATCAACGTCATGCTGCTGGAGCTCCTATCGTCCAAGGGCGCGCGGACGGGCTCGACGCCCTCCGCGCGGCGGGCACGTACACTGACCGACAGGGAGCGCGCCGTGCTCCGGCTGGTGTCCGAAGGCGGCTCGAACAAAGAGATCGGACGCACACTGTCCATCTCACGTGCCACCGTGAGCTACCACCTGGGCTCGATCTTCAACAAGCTGGGGGTGCGCACCAGGGCGCAGGCGGTGGCAATAGCGATGAGAGACAAGCTCTTCAGCTCTCTTGCTTGATGCGCCGTCCTTGCAGCGGTCCGACGTGAGAAATAAGCCCACTCATTGATGGGGCTAGACTGACCGCACTACGCATTCGTAGAGGTACGTGGCTGTCCAGTATTAGGTGTATGCATGTTGCGCAGACTTGTAAAATTGGCCTAAAGTGGGCCATGAGTCGAGGACTACGGGGTCTGACTTCGACAGATCGGCGAACGGCACGCCGTGAACGCGAGTGGGGGGAAGGCATCGGCAGGAGCATCGCGTCACCTTGACGATCTGTCAGGGCGACGATCTTACCGATCTCCTTAAGCGAGAAACGAGGCGAGGCGAGCGGAACAAACTCACACAAACGAGTTCGCAAGAGTGGCGGGCGAAGGCAGTGTTGGTCACCATCTCAGCGAACCAGGGTGCCCGCGTTACGGTCGCGGTCGATTGTCGTTGGTGAAATCGTGCTGTGGCCAAGCAGTTGCCCGATGTCGAGTCTTGACGGTGAATACCAACGCAGCGCAGGGCATCCGGTCACGCGCTTCGTGATTTTCTCGTCAACCCGGCGTACCGATAACCATACTGGAATACCTGGAGCAGGCGAGCGCACGGGCAGAAACCGTCGGAGACGATCCTGGCAGTGAGTCAGGATGCGGCTCCTCTTGCAGAGATAGGCAAGGCTCCGCACACGGCTATCGCCCAAGAAGCGAAGTCGGCAAGGATACTGGTACGATGGCTCCCAAAGTACTTATCGTCGAAGATACGCCACTCAACATGGAACTGGCCAAAGACATTCTCGAGGTCGCGGGCTTCGAGGTGCTGGCGGCCGTAGATGCTGCACAGTGTTTTGCGATTCTGGCCGACCACCGTCCTGATTTAATCCTCATGGACGTTCAGCTCCCGGGGAAGGACGGCCTGCAGATAACTCGCGAGTTGCGCGCCAACCCCGAGACGCAGGACTTGACGATCGTAGCGATGACCGCTTATGCCATGGTCGAGGACGAGCGGCGGATCAAAGAGGCGGGCTGTGACGGTTACCTGACCAAGCCTATCCAGACCCGCATGCTCGCAAAGCAGGTAGCGTCCCTCCTCAACAGGAAACGAGAGGGCGCTAGTCGAGTTCCCGAGCAAGACGGACGAGCTTCGTGACGATTCGCATCAGAGACTTCGCGTCACGCATCGCGCTGCCGTGAGGCCGGCGGTGCGGCATCGGGTTGGTGTGCGTCTCGGCTCCAGCTATGCCGCCGTGATTCTGTTACTCGGTCTGAGCTGGCTAGCGGGCACCGTGGCAAATAGCGAGGTGCAGGCGAGCTACCGAGATACCGTGGTCAAGAGATACGAGCTCGCCGCTCAGATCCTCGTCATCCGCAAGGCGATGCTCGATCAGGCAACCAGTTTTCGAGCTTATTTTACGGTTGGCATACCGCAGCTGCTGGTGCCGTACCACGCCGGGCGGCGTGCAATGCCAGCCGCCTTCACGACTGCTCGCAAGCTGGCCGGGGATCCTGTGGACCGGCGACTGTTGGACCTCATGCTTCGAGGCGCCCGGACCTGGGAGCAATGGGTGGACAGGGATCTCCGTATCTGGACTGCCGGACAGCGCGCACAGATTAACACCGCAGGCGTGGAGGTAACCGACAAACGACTCTTCGATCGGTTCCGTGCCGCTAGCGACGATGTCCTACGCCAAGTGCAGCGTGAGAGACAGAGCGGACTCAATTCCGATCGCAGCATTTTCAATCAGGCGAACCTTATTCTCGGCGCCATCGGGCTGAGTGCCATTCTCGTGGTGGTGCTCCTTGGCTGGCTATTGACTCGCTCTATCCTCCGGCCGCTGGAGGATCTGCAGGACGCGGCTGCTCAGATCAGGGGAGGACACCTTGATACTCCCGTACCTCACGAAGGACATGATGAGATTGCCCAATTGGCGTCGAACATGGATGCGATGCGTGGCCACCTGGCCGCCCAACGTCGAGTCGCCGACCTCCTAGCGTCCACTCTCGAGCTAGACAAGATCTATCCGGAACTGGCGGCGGAATTGAGGGGGCTCGTGCCCTTTGATCGAGCGAGCGTCAGCATCCTTACCAAGGATGGAACCGAATTGCTGACCGCCTACGCGGAGGGGGCCGGCACCGATGAGTTCATGATCGGCAGCCTGCGCCCCCTGGACGACAGCATTTTCTCACGCTCCGTTCACACGGGAGAGCCCGTGCTGATCGGCGACACGACAGGACTGCAGGTTGAAGGAAAAGCGCTGGCACCCGCCGGCATTCGATCCGTAGTCATGATGCCGCTACGCACCAAGGCACGCATGTGGGGAAGTCTGAACCTTGGTAGCTCCCGTCCGCAAGCCTTCGATCAGGGATCGGTCTCGACGCTCGCGACATTGGTTCAACCCCTGGCAAACGCCCTGGAAAATGCCGAGCTCTATCGCGAGATCGCCGTTGCCAATAAAGAGCTGGAACGAGTGAGTCGGTTGAAGTCGGAGTTCTTGGCGAATATGAGCCATGAGCTACGCACCCCGCTGAACGCGATCATCGGCTTTTCCGAAGTTCTTCAAGACTCCACCTTCGGATCACTAAACGATCGGCAGAAGCGATATGTCGGCAATGTGCTGGAGAGTGGCCGCCATCTCCTGGTGCTGGTGAACGACATCCTTGATATCTCGAAGGTCGAGGCAGGGTACATGGAGTTGCACCGAGAGATCCTTGACGTAAAGGCACTGCTGGCGGAGGTGACCGAGCGCATAGTATCTCTTGCCAACAATAAGCAGATCACCCTGCAGATCGAGGATCGAAGCGAGTCTCCCTTGATCGATGCCGACCGTGCTCGGTTTATGCAGATCCTGCTCAATCTCCTGTCCAATGCGATCAAATTCACATCTCCCGGAGGGACAGTCAGCGTCAGCTACGAGGTCCATTCGCAGTTCGTTGCAATCACTGTGAAAGACACGGGGATCGGCATCCCGGAGAATGACCAGGCGCGAATCTTTGACGAGTTCGAGCAAGTAGACAGCTCGCTCGGGCGGACGCAGGAAGGGACTGGGCTGGGTCTGGCGCTGACGAAGCGGCTGGTCGAGCTACACGGTGGAACAATCAGCGTGCAGAGCGCACAGGGAGAAGGCAGCATCTTCACCGTGACCGTACCTCGGGCCGAACAGGCGGAGCCCGTCAGCGGTACCCGTGGCGATGTGCTGGTGGTTGAAGACGATCCGGCCGCCCGTGAACTGCTGGGCGTGTACCTGACTTCGGCCGGCTACGGTGTTCAGTGGGCGGGTCGCGTGGCAGAAGTACTACCACGGGCGCTGGAGATTCAACCGGTGGCTATCACCCTCGACCTGTCATTGGCCGACGAGATGGGCTGGCCGGCGCTGGAGCAGCTCAAAGCGCATCCTCAGACTCGTGCCATCCCGGTAGTGATTATCTCGATACTCGACGAACAGCAGCTGGGTTTCGCGCTTGGGGCGGGCGCCTACCTGAGCAAGCCGGTTGCACGCCAGGAGCTCCTCGATGTGCTTGAGCGCCTGGTCGGAGGGAAAAGTCTCACGTCGGATCAGCTTATCCGGGTGCTTGCCGTGGATGATCAGCCCGAGGCGCTAGAGCTCATCGCGCTGGCCCTGGAAGGCACTCGCTACCGGCTAATGCGAGCGACTAACGGGACGGTTGCGTTGGAATTGTTGGCGACCCAGAATCCGGATCTGTTGATCGTCGACCTGATGATGGAACCCGTTAGTGGGTTCGAGGTGATCGAAGCGGCCGTGGCCGATCCGAAGACGCGGCACATTCCTATCGTCGTCTGGACAGCAAAGGATCTAAGCGCGGAGGATATCCTCCGGCTCAGCGGCAGCGTGGCGGCGCGGATCTCGAAGATGGACTTCGCAGTATCGGGGAAGGAGGCCCTCCTCAGGGAGCTGGAGCGGGTTGTGGCGAAGGCACCGAGGGAAGCATCGGCTGATGTGGGCTGAGCGGGACCAAAGGGACACGACCGAAGTACAAGCGTCCGTTTTGCTGGTTGACGACGATCGTCTCAATGTGGAACTGTTGATGGCCTTTCTAGAGGGAGAAGGCTATAGAGTGGCGGCGGCGTTCAACGGGGTCGAGGCTCTGAAGGCGGTGGCGGCGGCCCCGCCGGATCTGATCTTCCTGGACGCAATAATGCCTGGAATGGATGGATTCGACGTGTGCAAGGAGCTGAAAGACAACCCCGACACGCGTCTGATACCGGTCGTGATCGTGACGGCGCTGTCCGCATCGGAGGACAGGATCCACGGCATCGAAGTGGGCGCCGACGACTTTCTATCCAAACCCATAAACCGGCAGGAATTTGTGCTTCGCGCCCGCTCCTTGGTGCGCGTGAAGCGGTACGTCGACGAGCTGGAAAGCGCAGAGCGGGTGATACTGGCCCTGTCGAAAGCGATAGAAGCTCGCGACGGCTACACGGAAAAGCATATGGAGCGAGTCACCAGGGGCGCCGTTGCACTGGGCGAGCGAATTGGTTTGCCTGAAGGTCTACTCCAGGTTCTCTACCAGGGCGGTATGCTGCACGATGTCGGCAAGATAGGCATTCCCGAGGCCATTCTTGGGAAGCCGGGACCTTTGACCGACCAGGAATTTGCTTTAATGCGCCGGCATCCGGAAATCGGGGTAGAGATCTGTCGACCACTGCGTTCTAGTCTAGTTGCCCAGACGCTTCCCATTATTCGGCATCATCACGAGCGGGCGGACGGTCAAGGATACCCTGATGGACTTGCCGGCGAGGACATTCCTCTCCTGGCCCGCATCATGTCGATCTCGGACGCGTACGACGCAATGATCAGTGACCGGCCATATCGTCGAGGCATGCTGCCGTCCAGCGCGCTCGACGAGCTGCGTGCCGGAGCGGGTACACAATGGGATCGGGAATTGGTAGGGCGGTTCCTGAGTCTTGAGGGGAGCACTGTCCTATCGGTTTCTCAGGAGGCCGAATGAGCGAGGTCAGCGAGCCAGATTTTGAGTGGCACCTCGAGTGCGCACGCGCGCGGCCGCTCCCCGCTACGAGCACAGCTCTCCAAGCATTCTGCTGGGATGATGTGGACGAGACACAGGTGTCGGAGCCCAGGAGGAGGCGAGACGGGCATGCCTGACAGGCACCTGCCAGGACAGCGCAGGCGAATTATTGCGTTCCGTTCACTGCTCGAGCACTCGGAGCTGCTGGTGGTCGCCATAGATGCTCTCGGGGAAATAGATTACGTGAATCCGTTCTTGTTGCAGGTGACGGGTCACCAAAGCCAGGAGATCCTTGGCAAGAATTGGTTCAAAACGTTCCTTCCCAAGGAGCACGCACGAGCGGGCCGCAAGGCTTTCAAGATTCGGCTGGACACCGGATCTTACGAACGGTATCAAGAAACCATACTGACGCGCTCGGGGGACGAGAGGATCGTCGCCTGGAATACCATGCCGCGTAAGGGGGAGGGCGGCGCGATCGTAGGCATTCTCAGCATCGGCGACGACATCACTGAACGCGAGCACACGCAATCGGCGCTGCGCAAAGGTGAGCAGCTTCACCGAACCCTAGCGGACGTCACCATGCTCGCCAATTCCACGCTCGACCTGGGAGAAATGCTTCCGCAAATCTGTCAATCAGCTGCCCAGTCTTTCGGCCTGGCAGGAGTTTCCATCTTCCTGGCGGACGAGACGGATCCCGAGATGGCGACGCGCGCCGCCACGTCGGAAGCCGGCGGAGCGACGGCAGTGAGGATTCCATTGTCTGGGCGACCGTCCGCGGCAGCGCTGGCAATGGGCGAACGAAGAGCGGTGCACGAACGCAAAGCGGCCGGAACCGTGTTGGCCGCGCCTATCTTGTCGGATGACGAGGTGATAGGCGCGCTGGTGCTGGTTACCGGGGAGCGCGGTCAGCTCGGAGAGGCGGATCTCTCAATTGCGGTCCGGCTTGCCCAGGTGGTCAGCAGCGCACTGCGCAACGCGCGCCTCTATCGCAGCGAGCGCGAGGCTGCCGAGAAGCTTCGCCACATGGAGCGGTGGCGAACTGCATTTCTGAGAATAATGGCCCACGAGCTACGAACCCCGCTTGGCCAAATCACCGGGTTCGTCGATCTTCTTGACAGTGAGGCGGATCGGCTAAGCGACCGCGGACGCCGGTATCTCACCAACGTGCAATCGGCGGCTGCGCAATTGGGGAAGCTTTCGCAGCGCTCATTCGACTTGATGCGACTCTATGCCGCGGACGTGCAGCTGGACCTGGTACGCGGCGATCTTCGCTACGTGGTCGAGACGGCAGTCGCTTCTCATGGAGGGCAGATTGCGGCCAAGGGAGTTCAGCTGCGGTACGGTGGCCCCTCGGAACAGACCGAGGTGGTCGCTGACCTGCAGTCCCTGCATCAAGCAGTGGACATCATTCTCGACAACGCGGTGAAGTACACGCCGGCGGAAGGCGTCATCGACATTTCGGTTCGACGGTCCGGGGCACAGGTCGAAGTAGTGGTGCAGGACAGCGGTCCCGGCATACCCTCCGACATGCGTGAGTATGTGTTCGGCGGACAGGCGGACGACGTGCTGACCCGAAATTATAGCGGAACGGGATTGGGCTTACTGATGGCCCGGCGCATCGCCGAGCTCCATGGTGGTCATCTAGCGCTTGACCCTTCGACGGTAGGCGCCTGCTTCGTGCTATCGCTTCCTGGGGCTTAGCAACTTGAGCAGTTCATGTTCCGTTACCCGCGCAGCAGTGCCATCCGGCCCCAGGGGTCGAATTCGTAGCCAGGGTTGGCCTACGACTGGCGTCCAGCTACCAAACGGCGAAGCCAGAAGGCGCTAGCTTCCACCTCGGCGATTGCCTGCTGCAGGCGGCCGGCGCGGGCTTCTTCATCGGCTGCGGCATTGTCGACGGAGCGCACTTGCGCCTCGCACCGTCGGACGACATCGCGGACCTGCCAGATCTGAGCGAGGCCAGGATCCATGGACTCGTAGTCGTCGATCCATCCAAGAAGATCTTCCGAGATGCGCAGGAATTCCTTGGTTGCCTCGGCCCGGAACGCGCTACGAGCCGGTAACACGTCCAGACGGAGCGCAAGCTCGGTGAACTGCTCGGCCATGTCGGAAAGGGTCAACGCTTCGGTTTTCATGATCGCCTTCCTGCGGAGGTGGTGTTTGCAAGTTTGCCCCAACTTGCCCAGGTCAGTATATAGGGCCGGGACCCTAGTTTCGCACTAG
>DHWR01000133.1:18513-19005 GCA_002413265.1 Chloroflexi bacterium UBA5177 | reverse complement strand
GCACTAGAAAGGGCGATTCTGTCAATACCAGACCTTGCAGACGTCTAGCGGGCGAACATGATCAGGGAACTGACGTCATGCAGCTGACGGCGGAAGCCCATGCTGAAGTGGTCCTGACTCTGCACGCTCACCTTGCTGCCGACGCCATCGCCGGGAGCGAAGATTGTCGATCCATTGCTGAAGGTTCGGCCGTAATTGTTGGCTCCGGCAGGTGAGAAGGCGATGGCAGCGTAGCCGCGCGGAGTCTGAGCGTCCAGGCTCACGAAGAAGGCGAGGTGCCGGACGTCGCTAAAGAACTTCTCTTCTTGAGGATCGAACGATACCCATCCAACATCGGGGAAGTAGGCCTGCAGCCAGGTGTGAAGCTCCCCTGGGGTGCCGGCTACCGACCAGTTGAGGCTGCTGAAGGTATGTCGCGGCCCCGGCAATCGGACCTTGTCGGCGGCAACCCATCCAAATATCGTGCGAGAGGGTATGCCGACCTTGCGAAGC
>DHWR01000133.1:14729-18215 GCA_002413265.1 Chloroflexi bacterium UBA5177 | reverse complement strand
CCCAAGGGAAAACGCGCGCTGCTGGAGAAGGGCGAGAGGGTCGCGGCAACGGCGAGGTGCAGGGTCTCGGTAAGCGTTATGGGCGTATTGGCCTGGGGAGCGTCCCAGTGAAATTTCCGCACCGGGAGAACCTCTGGATGAGCAGCATCAACCACGTCACGCGTCGTGTCCGGCGGCTCCGAAAACTTGAACGACACGCCGGTCACCTGTTCGCTGTAGCCGCCCACTGAAATCGATTGAGCGAGGGGCAAGGCCCAATCGAGATTGGTCATCCGGCCGACGGAGAAGCCACCGGTCATCTTTATGGTGACGGTGCTCTGCATTGCCCCGGAAAGCACCGACGTGCCAAACACACTGACGGTTTGACCCGGGTCTCTTGGAGCCGGCCGGTGGCGTTTCGCGAGCCCTGAGGCGCTAGCGGAGTGATTGGAGGCGAGTGGCAGGCACAACAGGGAAAGAGACATGACGGCATAGATCAGCGTCCGGGTCGATGGCCTCGACATTCTTGTTAGACTTCTCCTACTCGCATGGAAGAGCGGTCCAAGAATATGAGCAGTCAGACCGTCTCCTGCGGGACAAGGTGGCACGTGCCCCGAGCGATGTAAAGCCGTGGAGCTGCTAAGGCGGGCTAACCGGCTCGCTGCCGAACTATCTCCACGGCCGCACCCGCCACGATGCCGTCCACGGGCGGCGACAGCTTGGTCAGCCTAACCGTGACACGGTCTATCGGGAAGCGCGCCAGGAGGGCCGACGCGACCCGTTCCGCAGCCGACTCAATCAAATTAAAGGCATGGGCTCGCACCGTCGCCACGGACACGTCATGCACCTCCGCGTAGCTGACCGTGTCACGCAGGTCGTCGCTGGCCGCGGCACGTGAGAGTGGCAGGTGCAGTTCGAGATCCAGCCGGTATCGCTGGCCAGTTTGGCGCTCCTCGGCGGTAACGCCCCCGTGGGCGAAGAGCTCCACTCCAGAGAGCAGAATGCGATCCTCCACGTAACTCTCCCGTGCCGGCCGGACCAAGATAGACTCATAGTACTCAGCCAATAGGAGACGCAGTGGACGCGCCTGAAGAGATCAAGAGCCGCCTGGCCATTGAGGACGTCGTGCAACGTTATGTCGATCTCAAGCGCTCCGGTTCGAGCTACAAGGGTCTCTGCCCCTTCCACGGCGAAAAGACACCCTCCTTTTACGTCACTCCGTCGCGCGGTATGTACAAGTGTTTCGGGTGCGGCAAGTCGGGCGACATCTTCACCTTTGTGGAGGAGATCGAGCGCGTCGACTTTCCGGAAGCGCTGCGCCGCCTCGCGGAACAAGCCGGCGTTCAGCTACCGGACCGCACGGAGCGTGCTCCGTCCCTCAAGAAACGGTTGTACGAGGCGAATGAGGCTGCCGCAAACTTCTTTTCGGAGGTTCTTGGCTCAAGCCAGGGCGAGCGCGCCAGATCCTATCTGCAGGAGCGAGCTTTCGAAGCCGGCGCATTTCAAGCATTCGCACTGGGATATGCTCCGGCCGGCAGAGATCACCTCTACGATCGTCTTCACGCCGCGGGCTTTGAAGACCGTCTTCTGGTGGCCGCAGGGCTGACTTTTCAGGATGACGTGAACGAGAAACCGCGCGACCGTTTTCGGGCCCGGGTGATGTTTCCCATTCGAGATGCGTCTGGACGCGTTCTCGGCTTTGGCGGAAGAACGCTCACCGATGACCAGCCCAAATACCTGAACTCACCGCAGACCGAGGTCTTCGACAAGAGTTCGGTCCTCTACGGGATCCAAATCGCGGGCGCAGGAATCCGCGAGTCGAAGTCGGCTGTCCTGGTAGAAGGCTACCTCGACGCTATTCGGGCGCAGTCGTCAGGATTTGCCAACGTGGTTGCCAGTCTCGGCACGTCGGTCACCGTTGCTCAGCTCTCGGCTTTGAGTCGTATGACGAATACAGTGATTCTGGCTCTCGATCCAGACCCGGCCGGGCAGGCAGCCGCTGCGCGCACCGCCATAGCCGCGCTCGCGGAGCTCACGCGGACGCGAGGCCGACAGCCCGGCGAGGCCGGCACGGTTGAGCTGCGCATCGCTAAGCTTCCGCCAGGCAAAGGCGATCCCGATGAGCTGATTCGCGAGCATCCCGAGGAGTGGCGGCAGGCGCTGGAGGACTCGGTGCCCGCGTTCGAATTCTTCTTCGACACCACGATGAAATCACTGGATCGGTCGCAGGACAGCTGGCGGCAGGCCGCCATCGACCGGTTACTGCCACTCATTCAGCAGTTCTCAACCTCGGCGGGCTGGCAGGCGGGGTGGCTCGAAAAGCTGTCGCGCGAGACCGGGGTCGATCCCTCCCTGTTGCAGAGGTCAATGTCGGGGCCAGCTCGCCCGCGCCACAACCGCCTGCAAGATAAAGGTCCTAACCCGGTAGCCGAGACGACAAGCCGAGGACTCACGGCGGATTCTGTGGACATCGTCGAGCGAGCCCTCCTAGCCCTGTTGCTCAAGCTCGTCGTGGTGCCAAGGCACGCGGCGGAAGAGCTGCGTTCGGTACAGCTGAGGCGTGGCGAGTATCGGGAGATTTTGGAGGCGCTGCTGCTGTGGGGTCAGAAGGGTAATTACGACTTCGACATGTTCTGCGACAAGTTGACGGAACCTTTGCAGCACCTGGCGAGGGAGCTGCACGAAGACCCGTCGCCACTGCCCGCCGACGACAAGCTGTCGGTGGCCATCGGCTTTCACTTGGCCCGCGCCAGACTCCTGTCACTGCGCGAGGAGCAGAGAACGGTTCAGTCGATGCTGGGGGAAATCGGCGAGGAGGACAGGGGGGCCGCGGTTTCATCAATGGCCGAGCTGCTACATGAGACGTTTGAGGTAGAACGCAGCCTGGAGAGGCTGGGCCAGGAAATGGTGGCGCGCGCCGTGGAGGCCTAGCCGGCTAGCACTCCATTCCATACGTGCCGACGAATTGTTACGGCGATTGTAATATGATGCGCGACTGGCTCGAGGCGCTCGACACGCCCAGCATGCAAGCCTTCGCCCGATCTCTCACGGTACTTGCCGACACCGCGGAACACACTCCAGAACTCGTCGCCGGCGCCCGCTAAGCGGTCGGCGCCCCAGGAGGCTCACCCATTGGCATCTGCTCAGTCCGCGCCCTCGAAACCGACGCTCATTCCCGCCCGGATCGTTACGAATCCCTGGATCGTGTTGCTCGTCCTCACGCTCGGCTTCTTCATGATCCTGCTGGATACGACCATCGTGAACGTGGCGATCCCCGCCATGGAGAAGGGTCTCAACGCATCCTTCGATTCCATCCTTTGGGTGCTCAACGGCTACGTCCTCGTTTACGCGACGCTGTTAATCACCGCCGGCCGGTTGGGGGACAGCTTTGGGCCCAAGCTGATGTTCATCATCGGCCTGGCTATCTTCACCGCCTCCTCTGCCGCCTGCGCCTTCTCTGACAGCGGCTCGCAGCTCATCCTCTTCCGCGTGGTGCAGGGCGTCGGC
>DHWR01000133.1:10955-14607 GCA_002413265.1 Chloroflexi bacterium UBA5177 | reverse complement strand
ACGGCGAACCAGCTCGACATCGCGCGGGCCGTGCAGGGCGTCGGCGGCGCCATCCTGACGCCACAGACGCTCTCGATGCTACCCCACGTCTTTCCGCCGGAAAAGCGCGGCGCGGCCTTCGGTATCTGGGGCGCCGTCTCCGGCTTGGCGGCGGTCATCGGTCCTACACTGGGCGGGTTCTTGGTGACCAACTTCAGCTGGCAGTCGATCTTTTACATCAACATTCCCGTGGGCATTCTGGCTATCACGTCCGCGGTGTTCCTCATGCCGGAAGTCCGTTCCGCCACACGCCACAGTCTCGATATTCCCGGCGTGGTACTCGCGACGGCGGGATTGCTCCTCGTGCTCTACGCCATCATCGAGGGGCAGAAATACAACTGGGGCCCGATCCAACCCTGGCTCAACTTCTCCACCGGCCCGCTGCGCTGGGGTCTGATCAGCATCTACAGCTTGATCGTCTATGGAGTCGTGGTGCTGGCGGCGTTCGTGTGGGTCGAGACGCGTGTTGCCGAGCCTCTGCTGCCCATCTCGCTCTTCCACGATCGCAACTTCACAGTCTCCAATCTCACTGGCTCAGCGGTCGGCTTCGCCATATTCTCGCTGTGGATACCGCTGACGCTCTTTCTACAGACTGTTCTGGGTTACACGGCAATCCACGCCGGCCTCACCATGATTCCCGCCTCGATCACCCTCATGCTGTCCGCGGCCTTTGCCGGCCGGCTGGCAGATCGCATCAACGGCAAGTTCATCATCATGGCCGGTCTCGGGTTCGCGAGCCTGGGCGTCGCGCTGCTGGCCCATGCCATCGCCTTGAACAATACGTCCTGGAGCCTGACCTTTCCTCTGGCGGTCGTCGGTCTCGGCATGGGATGCACCTTCCCGCCGATGCTCACACTAGCCTTGCGTGACGTCAACCCTGCTCTCAGCGGGGTGGCTTCCGGCTTCATCACCACCACCCGTCAGGCTGCAGGCGCCGTTGGCGCGGCCATCGTGGGCGCGACCTTAACCCATAGCCTGGCCAGCAACCTGCCTGCCCGCGCCGCTGATGCGGCGGCCGCCCTGCCTCCTGCTTACAGAAGACCATTCGTCGACGCTTTCCGAGCGGCAGCCAGTGGCGCGCAGAACCTCGGCGCCGGCCAATCGCACCACGTGCCGCTTCCCTCTAGCGTGCCGCCCGCTGTAGCGTCCCACATTCAAGCGCTCAGCCGCGGGGTCTTCGACACCTCGTTCCTGGACGCTACGCGGCCTTCGCTGCTGGTCGTGGTGGGCGCACTCATCATCGGTGCCGCGATCACCACTCAGATGCGCGGCGGTCGCACTGCCGGGGAAGCGCGACGAGATCAGCCGGCGAGCAAGGAGTCCGAACCGGAATTGGTTGCCGTGCACTAGCGGGGCTGGGCAGCCCCGTTTTGAGGGATTCAGGCTACGGAACGATCGACCAGGTTTCGGGTAGCTCGTAGGGGACTGTCCGGCGCGAGTACCGATTTCCGGTGTGCAGGTGGACCTCGCCCTTGCGTTCGACAGCGTAGAACTGGTTGAGAACCTGGATGATTCGGTGGTCCTTCAGATTGAAGATAATGAGGCCGGTTCGGGTCGGCTCCAGGCTGCGCTCACGGGTCACCGCGTCAACCACTCTGAACACCGGCTCGTTGTGATTTTTGGCGGACTCAAGCTTACCTAGAATTTCCGCGTAGTCCCCGTCGACGTTGTGCTCATCGAAGACCGCCAGCTGGTTCAGAATGTTCACCCGGACTCGCCGATCGATCTTGTCGGCCGTACTCAACATCTCTTTGTGGCCGGCGGGGTTCGAGGCGCAGGCAGCGACCAACGGCAGCATCAGGAAGCCGTCGCCGACAAAACTGATGGTTCCTCGATGGTCCACGATGGTGAACCGCATGTCGTAATGGTGTGGGGATTTGGCCATGGTCCTTTCAGGCTACCCCACTATGCAGAGGCGCTGCTGGAACACCCGTCCAACCTCATTGGTGGTAAAATGTCCGCGCATGCAGCAACCACAAACACAGGTCGCTCCTACCGAATACGATGCCTCGAGCCTGGCCCGCGAGATTGTGGATGTTGCCGTGGACAAAAAGGCCAGCGACGTTACGCTGATGGAGATCGGCAAGGTGACGACTCTTGCCGACTACTTCGTGATCGCCACCGGAAACAGCGATCGGCAGATCGGCGCCATTGCGTCAGGCATTCGGGACCGCATGAAGGAAGCAGGCGTGCGACTTTTTCAGCAGGAGGGCCAGCCTGGGGAAGGGTGGGTTCTGCTAGACTACGGCCAGATTGTCGTCCACGTGTTCGCGGAGGAACAACGACAATACTACGATCTCGAGAGGCGCTGGAGTGAGGCTCCCACGCTCCTCAGGATCCAGTAGGGGGCTCAGGGTGGATCTTCGGAACGTGACCGGTGAGAACGTCCGCTTCTTTCTTCTGGGGACCGTCGTCGGAGCGGCGTTCGGATCGCTGGTCGTATCCCTCCTGACGCAGTATGTGGAACACGGCGACGTTCTGTACCCGGCGCGCGTGCGCCTCTCTCGACGCGGCCGTCACGTGAATTTTGAGCTGCTACTGCAGTAGAGCTCCTGACGCTACTCAGTAAGAGTAACGACCGTGACGCCCTCGCCACCGAGCTCGCGTTTCTCAGTTTCCGCGGTCTTTACCAATGGATGGCCCCTGAGCTGCTCGCGGATGGCGTTGCGCAGCGCGCCGGTGCCCTTGCCATGGATGATGCGAATGGTTCCGTGTCCGTGCATGTAATTGTCATGGAGGTACTGATCCACCTCACGCATTGCTTCGTCGGGCCGCCAGCCACGCACGTCGATCTCGATCGGAGGAGACTCTCGGGTAGCCTGGAACTGCACGGCCGGAGCTGATTGACGGTCTTTCTTGGCGACGATCTCGAGATCATCGGTCGGGACTCGCATCTTGAATAGCCCGATCTGCACTTCGGCTTCGCCTCCGGATACCGAAACCACGGTCCCCTGCTGATCCAGCGACAGAACGTTCACGGTGGCGCCCGGCGTGACGGCAGCGACCCCTCCATTTGCAGCCTCGTGCTCCGCGGCGACTGGCCCGAGCTCCTTGCTGGTGGCCTCCAGCACCTGATCGAGGCGAGTCCGTGTCTCGCGTTGCTCGCGGCGCGAGGCAGCGCCCTTGGCATCGTGCTCGATATCTCGCAATCTGGACCGGAGTTCGCGCACGATCCCGGCCGCTTCGATTCTTGCTCGATCCAGAACCTCATCTCGGTCCCTGAGGACGTTCGTCAACTCGTTCTGGACTCTATCTCGCAGCTTGCGCGCGTCCTCATGGAGCTCGGACGCCCGACGAAACAAGTTTCCTATCTCCTGGCGCTCTGCCTGGATTTGCGATAGCAGCTTCTCGACGCGGACCGCACCCGTGGACAGACTCTGGCGCGCGATAGCGAGCACGTGCTGCGGCATGCCAAGCCGCTTGGCAATGGCGATGGCCTGGCTGCGACCCGGCACTCCGATGGTGAGACGGTAGGTTGGTGACAAGGTCTCCACGTCGAATTCCACGCTGGCGTTTTCGACGCTCTCGGATTCATGGGCGAAGGTCTTCAGCTCGCTGTAGTGGGTCGTCACGACGGCCCTCGCCTGACTCTCGACCAGGGTCGTCAGGAGGG
>DHWR01000133.1:8680-10865 GCA_002413265.1 Chloroflexi bacterium UBA5177 | reverse complement strand
GACGAGAAAGTGCTGAGGCTCTGCTCGATGCTCTGCTCATCGCCGATGTCCGCGTAGATCTCTGAAAAAACGGCGATTTCGGACTGGGGGTCGGCCGGTATGTGTAGACCCGATTGGGCCATCAAGGTCAGCAGGCCGACGGTCTTGAGCGACACGGTCTTCCCGCCGGTGTTGGGACCTGTGATGACGAGCACGCGAAACTGATCGCCGAGCCACAGTGAGATAGGCACGACATCGGCGGACAGAAGTGGATGGCGGGCGCCGCTAAGAGAGACTCGGCCCTCGTCGTTGAGCTTCGGCTCGACTGCCCGCTGGGCGTCCGCATACCTGGCCTTTGCAAGCGCCACATCGACGTCTCGCAGGCCTTCGACCGTGCCACGCAGGTCGCCGGCTTGTTCGGCGACCTGCGCCGACAGCGCCAGCAGAATTCTCTCGATCTCTCGCTGTTCGTCGAGCTCGAGCTCCTTGAGTCGATTGTTCATGTCGGTGACGACAAGCGGCTCCACAAACACCGTTTGACCACTCGACGACTGATCGTGGATGACTCCCGGCACCTTGCTGCGAGCCTCCGATTTCACAGGAACCACATACCTGCCATTCCGCATGGTGACGATTGGTTCCTGCAGGGCGGTGCGATAGTCCTGGGACGCAATGATGCTGTTGAGCCGCTCCATCAATCGTCCCTGAGCTGCGTGCATCTCGTGGCGGATCTTGCGCAAGGCCGTGCTGGCGCTGTCCATGACGTCGCCACGATCGTTGAAGGTCTCTTCGATGGCCTGCTTCAGAGGTCGACTTTCCACCATGCGCTGGGCCTGTAGTCGGAGCCATGGAAGATCGACATCCTCCGCAAGCGCGGACGAGCGAAAACGGGCCGACGCGCCGAGGGTGTCTCCAATCTCCAGGAGATCGGCCGGCGATAGTACGGAGCCCACTTCTGCTCGCCGCACGGCGCCGCGCACATCGTGTGCGCCTCCAAGGTGAGTCGATGGCTTGACGGCGAAGAGACGCCGAGCTTCAGAGGTGTGAGAGAGACGTTCGCGCACCGAGCGCAGCTCAGTAGCCGGCTCGAGCGCCAGCGCCGCCTCCTTCCCGGCAGAGAAGCCGGCATATTCCGCAAGGCGGCCCAGGATCTTGTCGAGCTCGAGGGTTCGAAGAGTCTTGTCTGGAATCACAACCGTTAGTCTCGCAGATCGGCCCCAAAATCAGAGCTGAGGGCATCGACGATGTGCTTCACGGTGGCGTCGACCTCTTCCTGAGTAAGGGTTCGCTCCGGAGATCGAAGCGATAGCTCGATCGCGATGCTCTTTTTCTCTTCTGGAAGGGACGGTCCCCGATAGACGTCGAAGATTCGAGCGGACTCGACGATCTCGCCACCGGTCCCTTCGACTACCTCCATCAATATCGCCGCGGGAAGGCCACTGTCCACGACCACGGCGATGTCGCGGTGCGCGGCGGGGAAGCGGGGCAGGGCCTTGAACGCGTGCGTGGTCGACGCGTGTTCCGATAGCGCATGGAGATTGATCTCGGCAACCACGACGGGCCACTCTTCGATCTCGAAACGAAGGGCGATTTCTGGATGCAGCACTCCGAAATATCCGACGCGCTTGCCTGCGACCAGCAGCGTGGCCGAACGGCCAGGATGCAGACCCGGATGATCTGGGGGTTCTACCGTCCAGTCCTCGATCTGCATCTCGTCCAGGACGGCCTCGATGATGCCCTTGATATCGAAGTACGTGAAAGGGCCGGGCTCAGCGTCAGCCCAGGTTCTAGGCCGCCGTAGACCGGATTCCGCGATCCCGAGCGTCCGTGGCTCGAAAGCCAACGCATCATTCCCACGAGGGAAGAAGGTGCGAGCGACCTCGAAAAATGCGACTCGTTCCTGATCGTGCTTGAGATTCTTGCTCACGATGTCGAGCAGGCTGGGCACCAGCATCACTCGCATCACCTGCCGATCGGACGATGCAGGATTGAGTAGACACACCGGCTCCACTGAAGCCCCTTCCTCGCCGACGGACAGGGGGTCGGCCACGAGTCGCCGCCAGATTTTGGGACCGGAGGCCGCGACGTCATCCGTTTCCAGGGCCATTCGCGCCATCAATGCCGGAGAGGTCAGCGTGTGGGTCACAGCTTCATTCAGGCCGCATGCCAGAAGGCGGCTGCGCATGCGTCCTTCCCAATACCAGCC
>DHWR01000133.1:6531-8509 GCA_002413265.1 Chloroflexi bacterium UBA5177 | reverse complement strand
ACTTCTTCCACGAGATCGGCGGAGCGCTCGATGTCGACCCGGCGCCAGAAGGGGACGCTCGCGATAAGCTGATCGCCGTCCAGCTTCACGTCGAAGCCGAGGCGCCCTAGGATGTCTCCGGCCCACTCGATCGAAACCTCGATGCCCAGCAATCGGCGCAGATCGCGAGCGGGCAGAGTGACGGTTCTCGGCTCCGGCTTCACCGGCCACGCGTCACTGACCTGGGAAATCTTTATTGAGTCGCCGGTGATCTCTCCCAAAAGCTGAACGTAGCGCTCCAGGGCGGGCACCGTCGATTCTGGCGGAAGACCCTTCTCGAACCTGCTGGAGGCGTCGGTTCGTAATCCCAGCCGCTGAGCAGTCTTTCGCACGGATGGCGCATTGAAGTTGGCAGACTCGAGGATCAGCGAGGACGTCTCCGACGAAATTTCGCTGTTTTCTCCACCCATGACTCCGGCTAGTGCCACCGCTCTGTCGCCATCTGCGATGACCAGGGCCTCAGGCGGTAGCGATCGGTCCACGCCATCGAGCGTCCGTAGAGCTTCGCCTTCATGGGCGCGTCGCACGACGATCTTCCCTCCTCGCAGCTGCGAGGCATCAAAGGCATGCATCGGCTGCCCGTACTCGTGCATGACGTAGTTGGTCAGGTCCACGAGCAGGTTGATGGGACGCATACCCGCCGACTCGAGGCGTTGGACCAGCCAATTCGGTGACTGCACCGCGACCACGCCGTCGACCCGCAGGGCCGAGTACCGGGGACATAGATCAGGATCCGCTATCTCTACTCCGATACTCTCTTTGTCAAGTCGCTCGACGTTGTTCGCCAGACGTCGGAGGTCAGGGAGACGGACTTCAGACGGCACCAAGGCCGCGACTTCGCGGGCAACGCCGATCATGGAAAGGGTGTCTGGCCGGTTGGAGACCGTCTCGATGTCGAGCACATCTTCGCCCAGAAACGACGCGAGCGGCTGCCCGAGAGGTGCGTCTTCAGGGAGAATCAGGATTCCGGAATGGTCGTCACCCAGACCGAGCTCGCGCGATGAACACAGCATACCGTGTGACGTGTAGCCGGCCATAGGACGCGGCTCGATCTTAAGGGGCTCGCCGTTCGGTCCGAACGGGATTGTGCCTCCCTCCACGACTATCGGAGCCTTCGCTCCCACGTACAGGTTCTGAGCGCCCGTCACGACCGTCACCATGCCATCGCCGTAGTGAACGTGAGCGATGTGGAGAGGCTTTTTCGACGTTGGGTGTGGCTCCAGCTGAGCCACCTCTCCGATGAGAACATCGCCCCACAGCTCGCTGGGCCGCTCAATGGCTTCGATTTTCAAGCCACTCATGGTGAGCCGGTGTCCGAGCTCTTCCGTCGTCCAAGGGTGGCTAACGTAGTCGGCGAGCCATCTCACCGGTACTCTCATCTCCGTCTCCTAAGGGCTCTGCTATGGAGAGCTGCTGCAGGAAGTTTGGGTGGCACCCCAAGAGGGATGCGGCTACAGTGAAAGCCTCCTACACGGCGCGGTCAATTGAACTCTCGCAGGAAGCGCAGATCGTTCTCACGGAACAGCCGCATGTCCGGGATACCGTACTTCATCATCGAGTACCGATTTGGGCCGAGACCGAAGGCGAAGCCGCTGACGGCTTCCGGATCATATCCGCCGGCTTCCAGGACGCTCGGATGAACCATCCCGGACCCACCGAGCTCGAGCCAGCCCTCACCGTCGCAGGAACGGCAGCCCACTCCATGGCAGACTCGACACTGAATGTCGATCTCGGCGCTGGGCTCGGTGAAGGGGAAGTAATGGGGGCGGAAGCGTAAAGCGCTATCGGGTCCGAAATAACGTTTGGCGACCTGCAGCAAGGTTCCTTTGAGATCGGCCAGCGTAATGTCGACATCCACGGCCAGGCCTTCGATTTGATAGAACATGTCTGCGTGTGTTGGATCTTCGGCCTCGTTCCGATACGTGAAACCGGGGACGGC
>DHWR01000133.1:6082-6281 GCA_002413265.1 Chloroflexi bacterium UBA5177 | reverse complement strand
TGCTCGTCCCTCGCGGGATGCCACCACGGGGTGTTGAGGAGGTCGAAGTTGTACCGCTCCCATTCCACTTCGGGCCCCTCGTAAATGGCGTACCCCATTTGCTCGAGAATCTGGAGAAGATCGCGCACGCACTGCAGCAGAGGATGCCGGTAACCAACGGGCTGGGGAACGCCTGGCAATGTTATGTCTACCTGCTCTG
>DHWR01000133.1:0-5853 GCA_002413265.1 Chloroflexi bacterium UBA5177 | reverse complement strand
CCTCGATGGAGTCACGAGCCGCATTCCAAGCCGCGCCCAGCTGTTTTCGGTCCTCGGCACTCAGGCGGCCCATGATGGAGAGGACCTGCTGGAACGGCGATTTCTTCCCTGTATACCGAACGCGGACCTGTTCGACCTCTGAGGTTGTCGGGACAGCCTGTATGTCACGAAGAGCCTCAGACACGACTTCGTCGATCCGGCGTATGGCATCGTCCAGCTGAACTTCGATCACGATTGACCTCCCAAACAAAAAGGCCACGCTCGTAGGGACGAACGTGACCATCTAATCTCTTCATCGTCGTTCTATGGCTATGACTCGTCGACACGAGGTTTGGAGAAGTCTATCACGGGCCATTCGTCTCCCCACCGCACGTCGCGGGCGTCTCTGAAGGCCGCTTTGTCACGCTTCGTAACGACTTCAGTCCGGAGGCCTTGGGGGGCACAGAGCTCGAGACGGATCATGGCGGTTCGTGTTGTGGGATGCCTGACAATTCGGCTGTAGCCGCGTCGAGGCGGCTCCGGCGCAACGGCCACGTAGGAGAACTTCTCGTCCTCGTATGAAAGAGAACCGGCTTTCAATTGGCGATGGATACGACTTCGCGGCAGTCTGACGGAGAAATGGCACCAGTCCGAGCCCGCCATCGGACAGGCATCGTCGTGAGGGCAGGGAGCGACCACGCTGCGGCCCGCGTCCAGGAGCTGGGCACGGGCCGACAGGATGACGGAGTATCCAAATGGCGTGCCCGGCTCCACGAGCACCAATAGGCGTCCGGCCAGCGAGATCAGCTTTTGCAGCACCTCTGTTCGCCGGCCTTCATCAATCTCGCCGAGAACATAGGCCGCGATCACAAGATCCGCGGTAGGACCGGTCGGGAGCTCTTCAATGTTCGATTGCTCCCATCGGGCCAAGCGGAGAGGAGGCGGGCCGTACTGGGCGAGTCGCTTACCGAGGGCAGCCATGCGGAGATCCGGTTCGACCAGGGAGACGGTCTCGAGCCTTGGGAAGGTCTCGACAGCGGCCCAAGCAGCGGTCCCCGGACCGGCGCCAATGTCCAGGACCGAGGAAGGAAGGAGACCTGGAGAGATGCGCTGCACCGCCGCGAGTGCGGCGGCAACGCCGGCGTAGGTCGCCGGCAGACGATAGGCGGCATACGCCAACGCATCCTCGTCGGATTGGATGAACGAGCGTGGACGATCCGTAGCGCTGGATCGATAGCGGGCGGACAGGCGAGCGGCGGCTTCGCCCAGACCCCGCGGCTTCGCTGCGTCTAACTCCTCGTTGAGCGCTCGGCGCAAGCCGTGAGGAAGTTCCAAGCTCCGGCCGGAGTCCGGCTAGCGAGTGACGATGAGCGAGAGCATAAACGGTGCTCCGGTGCCGGACACGGCGACTTTGACCTGAGCGGTTCCGAGAGGAGCGTTCTTGGGGATCGTCCAGGCCTGCACCGCGGTGCCGGAAGCGCCAACTTTCGTGTGAAAGACCTTGTAGGTCTTCGTTCCCTTGTAACGGATTGCGACCGACACCGTTGCGTCCTGCGGAGCTTGCACCTGTACTTTCGCGGCATGTCCGCGAGAGACGTGCGTGGGGGCAAGATGAACGTCGACCGATGGCTGCGATGGAAGGAGCGTCGGAGCTACGGTCGGCAACGGGGTTGGTGGGGGAGGCGGGCCGATGCACGTCTTGCAGTCAGGCGGGGCTGGAGGGGGCGGCGGCAGGGCCGCGCTGGCCACGGTCGCGCCCACTGTCTGAGCCAACAGCACGAGCAGGGCCGCGAGCAAGCTTCTCCGTCTCATCGGTTGAGACCGCTGTACTGATACTGAGCCCAGTCGTCCTCCGTCAAAGATCCGTTCTTGAATACCTGACGCTCGAGGGACAGGATTCTGCCGGTGGAAACGTCGACCCAGGCAGTAGCCTCGACCCGATCGACAGCATTGCCATGGGTAAGCGCGAACCGGACACCGAGGGCAGCGGTGCCGTCGATCACTTTGTGTGCGCTCAGCACCTGAGTGCGCTTCTCGACCAGCGCGGTCGGCAGCTGAACGAACGCCCACTGCCACTTCGTCGGAACGGCTTTCGCATAGTTGCGAACGTAGAGCATCGGATAGGGCTTGCCGTTGTACTTCGCGATGTAGCACCACACATTTTTTGGAAACGAAAACGGAGCAACGCTGGCATCGGTCGAGTTGGAGCGGTATCGGGTAACGGTGGCCCTCCAGCCGGTAATGGTGGGCACCGTGCGGACCACTGCCGCTTCGGAAAGTCGCTGGGCATCCGCCGGCTGAGCGTGCTGTTGCCCGCTGACCTGCAGTCCGACAATGACGAGGCCGGCAATCACGGCAGCAGAGAGGGCGGCAGGGGCCACCAGTGTCAACCGTCTCATTCTCTGAAGGCGCGATAGCAGTCCGCCGCTATGCGACTTCGTCAGGAGCTCGCCGTGACGCCGCAGCAGCTGATTTCGAAGCAGCTGTTTGTGGGCTGAGTCGACCGGAAGCTCTCGAGCCAGAGACCTGAGTCGCTGATCAACGGACTGGACGTCCAGATCGACGTCGAAATTATTCATCGTCCATCACCGTCTTGAGCTTGCGAAGCCCCCGATGCAGCAGCATCCGTATGGCCGGCTCATTTTTCTGAAGCGCAGACGCGATTTCAGTGAAAGTCAGGTCGGCGGAATATCGCATGAGCACGACGTCCCGCTGATCCGGTGATAAATGTTGGAGCAGAGATCGAAGCTCCTGGCGCTGCTCGTCGTTGAGCGCCGACGTCATGGGGTCGACGCCGCTGGTCACGTGTTCCGCGTCCTCGATGGGGCTCTGCTTCCGGCTGCGCCGGTAGTGGTCGATCACTGCATTGCGAGTTATGCGAAACAGCCACGGCGCAAAACTATTGCGCCTTGGCTGGTAGGTGGAGAGCGCTTCGAGAGCCTTCATAAAAACGAGTGCTGTTACGTCCTCGGCGTCGGTCTGGTTGCCCAGACGGTGATAGACATACCGGTACACGCGGATGTAGTACCGCTCGTACAGCTCCCCGAAGGCTCCTGGATTGGTTTTCGCCGCCTCGGCAATGAACGCATCCCCGTGCTCTTCTGTCTGTACGGTGAGGGCGCCTGCGTCTGGGGCGTCTTCCATCCTCTCCTCTTCGGGTGTGCCACCTGCTAGTACGTGCAAAGCGGTCATGTGTAACGCATGTCGGATTTGTCAATGCCCCGGCCGAGGGCCTGGTACATCACTATGCCAGCGGCAACTGAGGCGTTCAGCGATTCTACGCCCGGCGCCATGGGAATGCGAACCGCGTCCTTAGAGATTGAGGCGGCCTCCTCCGACAGCCCGTGCGCTTCGCTCCCGACAACCAGGGCCAGCGGAAAAGGCCACTCCGCCTCGTAGATAGACCTTTTGGCATGCGAATCACAGCTTACGACGGTAACCCCTCGAAGCACGTCAGTGAGCCGGCTCCACTCGGCTGAGAAAACGGCCAGGCGAAAATGTGCGCCCATGCCTGCTCGCACGGATTTGGGAGAGTAGAGGTCCACCGTCCCAGGAGCGGCAGTGACGTAGTCGGCTCCGACGGCCGCGGCCGTTCTCAGAATGGTACCGACGTTGCCGGGGTCGGAGACGCGATCCAGCACCACTCCGAACCGAGCACCACGAAGTTGATCGATGTCCGGCTCAGGAGGACGTTTCAGGACTGCCACGATTCCGGCGGGAGTTTCGGTTTCGGACACGGCTTCGAGAATGTGACCGGTGACTTCGTACCTTGGCGCATACCAGTCAGTGAGGCGGCTCAAGAGGATCAAACCCTCCTCCGTACGTTCCAGTAAGGAAGGGTCGTAGAGCAGGTGAGTAGCGATCTGGCCAGCGGCGAGCGCTTCATTTGTCAGGCGAATGCCTTCTACGAGGTAGGCACCCTCCGACTTCCGAACAGTGGCACGCTCAAGCGACCGTACGTACTTGACGATCGGATTCTGAGTGCTGGTAAGCCGCACTATGCGGCCGGGGGCTTGACCCCTTGCACGATCTGCTCAAATACGTCCGGCTCGCGCACGGCGAGGTCTGCCAGCATCTTGCGATCGAGGCCGATATTCGACTCGTGGAGCAGATGCATGAATTGGCTATAGCTAAGGCCATGGGATCGAGCTGCGGCATTGATCCGCACGATCCACAGAGATCGCATATCCCTGCGGCGCTGCCTGCGGTCTCGATAGGCATACGCGAGGGACTTAAGCATCGCCTCATTGGCAGAGCGAAAATGACGGCTTCGCGAGCCACGCTGGCCGGCAGCCAGATTCAATACTTTTTTATGTCGACGGCGGGTGTGCGGTCCGCCCTTTACACGCGGCATGAGCTCAGCCCTTCCTGACCTTGAGGCCCGGCACGAGCTTCCGAATGCGACGCGCTACGCCCGCGGACGTGGGCAGCATGTCGTCCATCTTGCGCAGAGACCTCTTGGATTTGGCAGCTTTCTTGTGGTTCTGAAAGCCCTTGCTACGCAGGATCTTGCCGGTTCCGGTCACTTTTATTCTTTTGGCGGTCGCCTGGTGAGTCTTGATCTTGGGCAACGCAGGTGTCCTTACTGGGTCGCGGCCGCGGGCGGCTGCGTCTTGGGCTTTGGTGGAACCTTGGGAGGGACGGGACTAAGGATCATGGTCATGGCGCGTCCTTCGAGCAACGGAGTCCTCTCGACCAGAGCCATGCCGTCGAGCCGTTTGACCACCTCGTCGAGCACGGTGCGTCCGATCTCAGGATGGGCATTTTCGCGCCCTCTAAAGCGAAGCGTCACTTTTACCTTGTCGCCCTCCTGGAGAAAGTCCTGGATGAGCTTGGTCTTGAAGCCAAGATCGTGCTCATTCATTCTGGGCGAGAGGCGCATCTCTTTGAGCGTCTGCGTCTTCTGGGTCTTTTTGGCTTCTCGCTCTTTGCGGGTCTGCTCGTACTTGTACCGTCCATAATCCAGGATTTTGCAGACCGGGGGCTGAGCCATCGGGCTTACCTCGACCAGATCGAGGTTTTCGTTACGAGCGATATCAAGCGCGCGCGGGAGCGAGACTATTCCTAACTGTTCGGCATTCTGACCAATCAGGCGGACCTCTCGGGCCCGAATCTGATTATTAACACGCAGATCTTTTGTTGAGATGGGCTTTCCCTCCAGAAAACACAGAGAAGCAGCGACAAGCCGTCGCTGCGACTATTCAGAGATTACCATACTTGACACGAATTCGGCCAGAGTCCCTACGCCGATTCCGGAGCTTGGGCAGCGGCCTTCCAGTACTCGCACCAACCGGTTTGCAGGACCTCTTCTCCATCTCTATAGACCATTGGACGGCCATGATACGGCGACAGGCTGTTGCCGCACAGGTCTTCCGGGGTCAGGTGTATACAGTTCTCGCAATTCTCGTCAAAGTAGTCGGCTTCCGACATGGCTCGCTCCTGGTGCCGACGGTGGGACTCGAACCCACACGGCCCTAGGGCCAGGGGATTTTAAGTCCCCTGCGTCTGCCAATTCCGCCACGTCGGCCCCCGTGAAGGTCCGGCGATTGTACCACGCTGGGGGGCGGAATCGAGCCGAGGTCGCGACCCCTATTTGGTATGCTGAGAATGATGACGGTGCTCCCGTTTCTGGGGATGTGCTGGAACTGGTAGACAGGCATGACTTAGGATCATGTGCCTTTTGGCGTGAGGGTTCGAGTCCCTCCGTCCCCACCACCGGGCCATTGGACTCGGACATACTTCTGTCGCTGTCAGCTGCGCCCATCCGGTCGCTCTGTATGGAACTCAAGAAGCAGGACCGCGACCTTGAGCGCCAGTCCGCACAGCTCTTCTTCCCTCAGTGAGTGGGTCGGGAATCAGTTTCACGAGATGGGC
>DHWR01000299.1 GCA_002413265.1 Chloroflexi bacterium UBA5177 | reverse complement strand
GTGATGAACGTGGCAGCCGTGATCGCGGGTGTCAGGTAAAACCCCGGCTCTTGCCGTTGCAACGTTCACTGGCGAGCTACAGCGACAGCTCTCGTGTGTGACCAATGCGGTTCTGCGGATAGGACGGGGCGGAAGGGAGCCCGCCCAGTCACCCCGCTTGCTAACACTCGGTCAGGTTCCGGCTCCGATGCGTGGACCAGCACGAATATTACTGTCGGTGGACACAGAGTACCGCCTCGTTCAGAGCACGGATGATGTCGAAAACTGGGAAGTTCAGACTGCCGGCTACATCTATGCCCTCAAAGATGGCGATCACCGCGATATCATCGCGTATCACTGGCATCCCGCGGGACACAGCCACGTAGTCGTTCCTCACCTGCACCTCTATGCCGGCGCTATGGTAGGCAGGCCCGAGCTCACCAGGGCTCACCTGCCGACCGGCTTGATTAATTTGGCGGATTTGCTGCGCTTGGCGGTTGAGGACTTTCAGGTACGCCCCCTTCGCTCCGATTGGGGGGTGGTGCTTGCGCCGGCCGCTTCTCAGTCCAGCGGCGAGTCGTCGTAGTGGGTGAGCAGGTCGGCGGCGCCATCGTAGTTGGCGATGGCGCCCTTGAGGTGGGCGCAGGTACTGGATCCACGGGACTACTCCGGCGGTAGCATCGTTCTCAGGCGGCTGATATACTCCGGCGTGCGTCCGCGCAAGTGGATCAACCCGGCCCCCATTTTGGGGTGACCGGGCATTCTGCGTGCCGTCGAAATAGCACGTCGCCCGGGCGGGCGAGGGGAGCGGCCGGCAGATGTCTGCACGTGCGACCTGCGATGCGGCATCGCTCTATTGGCAGGTCGGCCTGCGCGGCTTTCGGCGTTACGCGACCTACCGCGCCGCTACTTTTGCCGGAGTCGTCACCAACACGGTATTCGGCTTCCTACGCGCCTACGTGTTCGTGGCGCTGTTTAGCGGTCACGCCGACGTCGGCGGCTACGACCTCAGCGATACGTTGACGTACACGTTCGTCTCCCAGGGGATCATCATGGCGATCTTCCTGTGGGGTTGGTGGGAGATCGCGCTCGGTGTACGCTCCGGCGCGGTGGTGACAGATTTTTCAAGGCCGATCGATTACCAGTTCTACTGGCTCGCGCAGGACCTCGGACGTTCCGTCTATCACCTGATCTTTCGTGGAATCCCGCCGTTCATCGTCGGGGCGCTCGCTTTTCACCTGCGTTTTCCGCAGCATCCGTGGACGTGGCTCGCCTTTGCGCTGAGCGTGGAGCTCGGGGTTTGCGTCAGCTTCGCACTGCGCTTCATGGTCAACCTCTCGGCGTTCTGGCTGCTCGACTACCGCGGCGTTGGGACGATCATGCAGGCTGTGTGGACATTCTTCTCGGGCTTCGCCATACCAATTGCATTCTTTCCGGGCGCTCTGAGGACGGTTAGCGAGATGCTGCCGTTTGCAGCGATGCTTGCCACGCCGGTGAACGTATTCCTGGAGAAGGCGCAGGGACTAGACCTGGCGGCGGCACTGGCATTCCAGGCCGGCTGGGCGGTCGTTTTGCTGCTGGTCGGGCGGCTGATGCTCGCCGCAGCTACGCGCAAAGTGGTGATCCAGGGTGGCTGACCTGCTGAGTATCTACGTCCATATCATGGCGGCGCGTATGCGGGCGCAGCTTCAGTACCGTGTCTCTTTCGTATTACAGCTCGTTGGCTCTTTCTCGCTCTCTTTTACCGACTTCGCCGTGGTGCTGGTGATCTTCGCTCACCTTCCATACCTGGCCGGCTGGTCGCTGGGCGAGGTCGCCTTTCTCTATGGGACCTCGTACATGGCCTTTCAACTGAGCGACATTGCCGTCGGGCAGCTAGACCAGCTACCTGTGCTGATCCAGAGCGGCGATTTCGACATGGTGCTGATCCGCCCACTCGGGGCGCTGTTCCAGGTGGTTACGCTGGACTTCACACTGCGTCGATTCGGCGCATTTGGCCAGGGTGCCCTGGTGTTCGCCCTCGCACTGGCAAGGACGGACATCCACTGGACCGCCGGCAGGGTCCTTGTACTGACGCTGATGCCGGTCTGGTCGATCCCGATCTTCGCGTCGGTCTGGGTAGTTGGCGCCACCAGTGCCTTCTGGGCGGTCCGCTCCATGGAGGTTATCAACTTGGTCACGCACGGGGGTCAGTTACTGACACAATACCCGTTGCAGGTCTTCGGAGCCTGGATACAGCGGTTGGTCATCTTCGTCGTACCGCTCGCCTTCGTAAATTACTTCCCGTCGCTCTACGTCCTCGGCAAGCCGGACCCGCTCGGAGCGCCGGAGTTTGTGCGCTTCGCTTCGCCGGTCGTCGCCATCGTTCTGGTCGTCGTTGCAGGGCGCATCTGGAACTTCGGCGTTCGCCACTACCGCAGCACGGGAAGTTAACGGATCGCCCCTCTCCATCAAAATTGATGGAGAGGGGTAGGGGGTGAGGTTTCTCCACCATGGCCCCAATCGTTAGCGTCGAAAACCTGGAGAAGCGGTTTGCCGTCTCTCGCAAGCGCCAAGGAGCCCGCGGCTTGCTGGGAAAGCTCGCGCGCGAAACGATCGACGTGCGCGCGGTTGACGGCATCTCGTTCTCGATCCAGCCGGGCGAAATGGTCGGCTACATCGGCCCCAACGGAGCCGGCAAATCCACCACGATCAAGATGCTCACCGGCATCCTCGTGCCCAGCAGCGGTCTGGTTCGCGTGGCCGGTCTCGACCCGTCGCGCCGCCGCATCGAGCTGACGCGCCACATCGGCATGGTATTCGGTCAGCGCACGCAGCTCTGGTGGGACCTGCCGCTGCGCGACTCATTTGACCTGCTCCGCTATATCTATCGGGTGCCGGTCGAACGTTTTCGCGTAAACCTGGACACGTTCGTCGAGTTGTTAGACCTCGGACCGGTGCTCGACACGCCCGTTCGCCAGCTGTCATTGGGCCAGCGCATGCGCGGCGACCTGGCAGCGTCGCTGCTGCACGACCCGGAGATCCTGTACCTCGACGAGCCAACCATCGGTCTCGACGTCGTCGTGAAAGCGCGGATCCGGGAATTTCTGGCCGAGTTGAACCGCGAACGCGGCGTGACCGTGTTGCTGACGACGCACGACATTTCGGATATCGAGCGGCTCTGTTCGCGCGTGATGATCATCGACCGCGGCCACCTCATCTACGATGGCAGTCTGTCCGCCATCAAGGAGCGCTTTGGCGACGAGCGCATGCTGGTGGTGGACCTGGAAGAGCCGGCGCCGCCAATAGATGTGCCCGGGGCGATCGTCGAAAAGGTGGACGGACCGCGCCAGTGGCTCCGTTTCCACCGGTCCGAAACGACCGCCGCGGCGCTGATCGCCGCCGTCGCCGCTCGCGTCCGCCTGCGCGACCTGACCATCGAAGAGCCCGAGATCGAGGACATCGTGCGCCGGATCTACGGCGGCGCCGACCCCGGTCGAGCGCGATAGCTTATTCGCCTGTCCGCCGGTCACGCCTTCACATTCATCCCAATGCGAGTGCCGCAATTCACTGATTATGCATACACTCAATGCAGCCTTGGAGAGGGTATGAGATGAGAGAGTTTACAACGACTGTTACCCAGCGAGGACAGGTCACAGTCCCGGCCGAGGTTCGCCGCCTGCTCGGGATCAAGCCACACAGCAAGCTGACGTTCCGAATCGAGGGGGACAAGGTACATCTGCTGCCGGCTGCG
>DHWR01000195.1:1950-4983 GCA_002413265.1 Chloroflexi bacterium UBA5177 | reverse complement strand
GTGTCCGACGAATGCCGCGCGGATCACCTCTGCGATCACGGGATGGTCCGCGTCGCGCTCGGGACGGACGACGACGCCCTCGGCCATGGGGGCGATGGTAATTGGGGCACGCCGTTCGCGCCTCCGGCCATGCGCCCACACCCGAACGCCAGGATCGGTGCTGGGTCGCGGTGATGCGCCTGGCATGACCCTCGCAGCGCGATCAGGGGTTATGGCCCGAGGCGAGTAGCTGATGCTGCACAAGATATGGGACAACTGCAGTTGAGTGGATGGGCCTTACGTCCGTTCGACACCTCTTTCGGTCTGACTGCCGATCTTGCCTGTTTCAAATTCCCCACCGGGTCAGGAGCGTCGGTGAACCTCCGGCTGAATTGGGACCGCGACAATTTCCAGGAAGCGGTCGAGCATCGCGTTGACCTGATCCGGGACCGACAGCATCAGGAAGTGGCCGGAACCGACCACCTGCCCGATCATCGCGTCCGGATACAGCTCCAGCAAACGCTGCAGGTCCGTGGGGGCCTTCGCACGCACGTACAGAAGCGGGCAGTGGAGGTTCTTGATGGCGTCGGACAAGTCAGAGGAGTCGGAGGCGAAGAAGGTAAAGAAGCTTTGCGCGATCTCGGGACGGGCCCGGCCCAGGTCTGCCCTCACGCGAGCAGTCAGCTCCGGCGAATCTTTGGGATCGAGGGTACGCTCGATGTAGCCGCGCACGGCGTCCAGCCAATGATCGGTCTCCAGAGCCGGCAGGAGGCTCTCGAGCCTCTGCCGACGCAGCGGCTCCTGGAAGAGGATCGCGTCGAGCAAGACGATCCCACGAACCAGCTTCGGGCGAGCCGAAGCGACGGCGAGCGCAACGGCACCTCCGACCACGCTGTGGCCGCAAAGGACGACACTCTCGACGCCCGCTGCGCCCGCGACCGCGATCACATCGGCCACGAAGTCCTCGACGGACACCTTTTGCGATGCGTCGCTCTCGCCATGGCCGCGGAGATCGAGGGCGATGACGCGCCGGCGGCGCGCTAAATGAGTCATCTGGGGAGCGAAGTACGTGCGGTCCGCGAACGCGCCGTGTATGAGCATCACGGCCGGGGCACCTCTCCCGGCAGACTCGTAGGCGATTCTCAGTTCGCCTGCCGATGCAAACCCCCTCTCAACGCCGGCGTCGATGCTCATCACACATTCCTCCTAGGCAGTGGGAATCCGAAAATCAACGGACGAAACAAATCCCGCCAAGCGCTGCCCAATCGTCTTACTCGGCACGGGCTTGACTGCGGAATCCGACCCGAACCGGTTAAGTCCATTCAGCCTGATCCTGCGGTCAGCGAAGCCGGCGCCACCCAATTCGGCGCAGGGCAGGCGAGTATCTCCCGCACCATGAGCAGATTGCCCTCGCTGTCCTTGAACCATGCGGTTCGAGTGCGTTCGTCTTCAGCGATGTCACCCGTAAAGAAGACTCCCCGGGCCTTCAACTGTCGCACCACTGTCTCGAGATCGGATACTGAGAACGCCATCTGGTTGTGGGTTCCCGACGCCCTCCCTGGGGTTTCGTACAGGGCGAAAGTCGCGCCGCCGCATCGGTAGAGGTAATGGCCGGGCGCCGCGCCGGGGGTGGCGGTGAGCCCGAGCTTCTCCGCGTAGAAGCGGCATGCCCTTTCGATATCTGTCGCCGGGAGCGTAGCAACAGCTCTGCACTCCGACAACGAGAATCCTGCGTCGTCCTCGCCGGTTCCCGGCGAGATCTGCTCCTTCGCTACGGCCATCGCGTCATCGAGTCTCATCTCAGTTCTCCATTTCCAACGTGGTCGTTTATTGAGACGCCGACTCAACGAGCTTGGCTTGAATCGCCGGTGAACTCATGGCGGCTACGCTAGGCGCGGGTAGCGTTGTAACCATCAGGGGAAGTACGGAAAACGGTACTTAATCCTCGTGGGGCCGCTGGGCGGCCCACGCCGCCACCTGGCTTCTTGTCCGAAAGCCGAGCTTGCCCAGAATGTTCTGAACGTGGGTCTCGACGGTGCGCTCCGACAGGAACAGCGTGGTTGCGATCTGTTTGTTGGTCAAGCCCTTGGCAACCTGCGCAGCAATCTCGACCTCCCGGCGTGAGAGCAGCTCCGGTTCCGGCTTGCTGGACGTTGCCGCAATCAGCGATTCCGCCTGGCTTGCCAGCGGTCCCATGCCGAGCTCGCTAGCGGTCAGCAGAGCTGATTTTGCAAGCCCGTGGGCCTCTCGTAAGCGCCCGGTCGCGGCCAGATACTTCGCGTATTCAAACCTCGAGCGCGCCGAGAAGGGCCGAGCGCCGATCCGATCTTGAATTGCGATCGCATGCTCGAAATGCCGGGGCGCCGCCTCTCGCCCAAGCAGTCTCGCCAGCATGCCGAGGCGCAGCGCCACCGAACCCGCGATGACGATGGGCGGCCCCGCGCCCGGGACGGCGAGTTGACTAGAGAACGGCTCAAGGCGCGGATACACGAGCTCCGCGGCGACTGTTGCCTCGAGCCTGCAGGCGAGGTCGCTCAACGCCACGGCCGAGTTGAGCCACTGGTAATCCATGGGGTGCGCCGCGAACTGGGCCACTCCAGCGTCGAACAGCGCCCGGGCCTCGGCTTCGAGCCCTAGGGCGAGAAGTGCCGATGCTATCCCCAGCTTCTGGACCGGCAGCGGCCATATGGCTCGCCGCCAGTGCGGAACCAGTTCCTCGAGCACCTGGAGCGCGCCGGTCTCCAGGGCCACCAAGATTCGAAAAGTCGTCCACCCGCCCAGGGCCGCCTGATGCCCGCCGCGCCGCCCCAGCTCCCAAGCCTCCTCGCCGAGCGCTAAGGCGGCGTCGAAGTCTCCGCGAAAGGCCGCGTAGGCGGCCTCGAGCCTGATGAGATGCCAGCGCGCCAACGGCTGCTGCAGGTGATTGACCAGCCTTTCCAGCTCAATCTGCTCGGAATCGACTCCCGCCATGTCGCTGAGCTGCAAGAGCGCGTCGATCCGCCAGAGCCGTCCCCAAAGCGTCACTGAAGGCTGCCGGGTCGACGAGCCGATGTC
>DHWR01000195.1:0-1821 GCA_002413265.1 Chloroflexi bacterium UBA5177 | reverse complement strand
CCAGCCGCTCAGATACACCAAGCGGACCGGAGAGGGCGAGCTGCCGTGACCGCAGCGCGAGGACCAGGGCGTCGGTATCGCCGGTGCGGTCGGCGACCTCGAGGGCTTGGGCGCTGACCTGCATCGTCCGCTCGTGATCGGGCACGTATGCGAGCTGACACGCCAGCTGGCCGAGCAATCGCGCCCGCAGCGGTGTGTCCTGCCCAGCAAGCGAAGCCAGCGCTTCCTCGCACGCAGCCGCGATGTCAGGCGCTAGGCGGGGATCGCCAATGCCTTCCAACACCAGCGCCGCCTCGGCCAACAGCTCCGGCCTTTCCTCCGAGCGGGCGATCTCTGCGATCTCGCGACAGGTTTCATAGGCAGGCCCGATCTCGCCCGCCAGGTAGTGCGCGTGGGCCAGCTGCAGCAGCACTCTTGCGCGATTTCCAAATGCGGGTAGTTGCAGCGCAGCCTCGTAGAGGCGCACGCCCTCCTCATACGCCAGCCTGTTCACGGCGTGCACGGCGGCGCGGAGAGTCCAAAGCGCGGCCTTGTCTGAGTCGCCTGCCTCGGACGCTCTGATCCAATGATGGGAGAGCTCGGCCAGATGAACGTCGAGCTCCGGCCCGAAGAGGTCTTCAATGGCCAGTGCCACCTGGCGATGCTTCCCGTTGCGGACCGACGGGAGAAGGTCCTGATAGAGAGCCTCGTGGAGAAGTTCCTGTGAAAAGCGGAACCGGGCCTGGCGCTCGGGACCTGCGCTGACGATCCCGACCGTCGTCGCCGCATCCAGCTGCTTTGCGACTTTCTCGGTCGCTGCGCCAGACGCCCTCGCGAGCAGGTTCAAGTCGAACTCGAAGCCGATCACTGCCGCCGTCCTCAAGAGATCCCTTACCTCGCCAGGCAGTTGGGAGAGGCGCCTCTCGACCAGGTCGCGGATACCACGCGGGATGCTGTGCAGGTCGCCACCCGCCTCGAGCACCCGGGCCAGCTCGCTCATGTAGAAGGGATTGCCGCCAGTCCGCTTTAGGAAGTCGGCTCGACCTCGAGCGTCGAGTTGGCCGGCGAAGGATGCCACCTCAGTGTCTTGTAGCGGCGGCAAGACCACGCCACGTGCTCCGTGCAGGCGTTCGACTTCTCGCAGGATAGACGCGCGAGCCGGGTCTCCACCGATGTCGTCGCGGTAGGTGCAGACGAGCTGGAGACGCGCGTGGGCGAGGTCATCGGAGAGCTGTCGCAGCAGCACAAGCGAAGAGGTGTCGGACCATTGCAGGTCTTCCAGCACCAGTAACAGCCCCTCGTTGCGCGCGCACTCGACCAGGTGCGATCTGATCAGGTCAAAGAGCTGGAAGCGGTCAAAGTCGGCTTGGCCGCGAGCGCCGGCCAGCCAGCGCCTCAAGGGCGAACGGTTGGGTGGGTGCCCCGCTCGGGCCAGTCGCTGGAGCAGCTGCAACCAGGGTCCATACGGTGGGGCCGTCTCGGTCTCGAAGCACCGGCTGAAGACTGCCAGCACGCCAACCCGTTCGGCACGACCGAGGTGCTCCTGCATCAATGCGCTCTTGCCGATCCCGGCTTCGCCCGAGACGACCGTCAGGCTGCCCCGGCCGGCGAGTGCGGCGTCCAGTGCCTCAGCCAGCAGGGCGAGCTCGGAAGCACGGCCGACGACGAGCCGGCGCACGGAGTGCGAGGACTCAGGTTTCACCGTACTGTTGCGACTGCAGCTTACCCTTCAAGGCGCCGCGCTCGGAAACCCCTTCGACCTGGGCTTGGTGGGCGGGAGTGAAGGCGTCGACGATAGCGGCGGATCGAGCGTGAGCTTACGACGATGCCGAGCTTGAGGAG
>DHWR01000310.1 GCA_002413265.1 Chloroflexi bacterium UBA5177 | reverse complement strand
GCCTACGATACCTCGATCGGCACCCTTGGCGGCCTCATCTGCTGGGAAAACTACATGCCGCTTGCCCGCTACGCCATGTACGCCTGGGGGACCGAGCTCTACGTCGCCTCCACCTGGGACACGGGGGACGGCTGGACGTCCACGCTCCGACATATCGCTCGCGAGGGCAGGACCTACGTCATCGGCTGCTGCATTCCTATGCGGAGGTCCGATATTCCGGACGGTCTTCGATCTCGCTTCTACGCCGACGCCGATGAGTGGATAAACCCGGGCGGCAGCGCCATCGTCGGACCCGACGGAACCATATTGGCTGGGCCCGTAGTCGAGAAAGAAGAGATCCTCTACGCGGACGTAGACCTCCGAAAAGCCGCCGGCGGCCACCGATCGCTGGACGTGGCCGGCCACTACGCGCGCCCGGACGTTTTCGAGCTCATCGTGCACCGCGGCAAGCACCCCATGCTTCGGATCTCTGAAGGCGAGTCCGCCGAACGAGTCGAGGTCGAAACCGTACTCACCTAGTCCGCCGCCAATCGACTCAGCCGGCGGCCGTGCAGCTTCACAGCTCGCTCGCCGGCATTTACGGACCACCGGACAGTGAATACGGCCGGTAGCACGCGCCGTCCCGAACATAAAGAACCACGGCGTTCAATCCCTCGGTGAAGGTGGCCGCTTCTATCGCGTGGGATGGACCGAGAAGCGTGAAGACCTCACCGATCTTGGACGGGCCTCCGTGGTAAGTGCGAGACACGGCAGAACGAGCCTCGCATCCTCCACCTTCCGCCACGTGGTTCCGGGCGTCGTACCACTTCATCCAGGGAGTTTGAGCGATGCCCAGACACTGGCTGTCGTTGTCGTACTCGCGTCCCAGCACATGAATCCGACACGTCAAACCGTTCTTGAACGGAAGTGCGTAGCCAAAATGATTGGCGACTTCAGGACGGAAGGCAAGCCAGGCGGATAGACCTGCTAGAGCTACTGGAATGAAGAAGAGGAAGATCTTCCTGTAGCTCACGCTGACACTTTTCATTGCTCGTCGGCGTGTGGAACGCGCTGCAGGGTGCGAAAGTTACTCGGTTGGAGCTTTCGGCGTGCCTGCGAGCCGGTCAGCCGCTCGCCCGCATTGTCCATGAGCAGGCGCGAGCGACGGACACGGCAATCCCATAATCGCCGTCTCTGGGGTAGGAGAACTTTCCCTTCCCGCTTTTAGCCATTCGAGTCGAGAACCTCGCCAGAACGTTCTTCGACGACATGGGGCCGTAGTCTACCGTGCTCGGCGCCACCACCACGACCATTCGAGAGACGCCGCTTGTGCAGTTGTAGCGGTACGTCAGAGTCATTCCGTGCGGAGCCTGGATCCATGCGGATCGCAAGGAGAGGCGGTGTCCGGCCGGCTCGATAATAGTGAGCCTCGGCACTTGAAGCGAAGGATCAGGAACCACTTCAATGCTGTCCAGTATCAAGGTGACTGCGTTGGCCGCGCATCCCACGGTTCCGTGAACGAGAAGGCGGTCTCCCGGTTGCAGCGACGGCACATCCACAGGTCGCGAGTTTTCGAACGTGGACGGGGTGCCGATGAGTAGCCCTGCATCTTGTGGCCACTGCCCGTGCAGCCGAACCTTGGGGCTATCGAAGAGAAACCCTTCGAAGGGAGTTGGCCCATTGGTGACCGGTCCCCGTTGAAAGTAGCCGACCACCCAGATTTGACGGCCCTCTCTAAAGTTGGAAATCGGATAGCAATTCTTCCGGGCCTGACGAACCGTCAGTACTGAAGACACGCGCCCGGATGCGACCTGCTTATCGTCGGCTGCGATGCCTCGCCCGCTCACTTCCGCATGAACAGGCGTCACCGAAGGCAGCGTTAGGACACCCATGGTCAGCACAATCAACACTGCAGCAGCTCGGAACCTAAACATGGAACACCTCTCCCAAGGCATTCCTGTCGTGGAGTGCCTCTTATTAGCCTAATCCCATCGTCTGAAACCGCCCCTGCGCGAAGCATTATGCGCCGGTGCCGGATTCCTGTGCCTCGAGCGTGTCATTAAAACACCTTCCAGTTCCCCTCGAACTGATTGCGCATGAAGCGGCCCATGAATGGCTCCACGACCTTCATGAACCCTTGTGGGTACGCCTCCATGGTCGCCCGCAGGCGTGTACCCGTTCCTTCCGTTGCCAGAGTCACCGCATCGTCGAAATTCACGGTGCGAGATTTGGCTCGGAACGTTACGCTATAGGGCCGCTCGAAGTCGACAAGCTATCGAGTGAGACCGTCCCGGCGCGCGCGTACTCGCCCTCGAAACACGTGCCCTGGCCGATCGGTCCATCGGTCGTCTTGTCAACTCGTGTTGCCCCGGGAAGCAAGCCCGGCTCATTCCGAGAATCCGCGACAAAGTCGAAGATCTCCTCGATTGGTCGCTGGATGAACACATCACCACGGGCTACGATCATGCGGCACCTCATATGGCAGGCTCATGCAGACCCTGGAAAGCATGCACGATCATATCGAACGATGTGGGTAAGCGCAACGCGACCGGTTTCGGCGAGGATCCTTTCCCAGAGGCCGGCAAAGATAAAGTAGGGCTGTTATGCACTCACAGGTTCGCAGCATCACCTTTGACTGCGCCGATCCGGAGCTCCTTGCGAGCTTCTGGGCCGCGGCCCTCGGCTACTCGAAGCGAGAACCGCCGCCCGAGTACCCCAGCTGGGCCGCATACCTCGAGGCTCTGGGCGTGCCGGAAGGTCAGTGGAGCGCTAGCGCCGCGGTTCTCGATCCGGAAGGCATCCGGCCTCGGCTCCTCTTCTTAAAGGTGCCGGAAGGCAAGGCCTTAAAGAACCGAGTCCACCTCGACCTGGCGCCCCAAAGCAGCATGGACGCCGAAGTATCGCGTCTGCTTCATCTCGGCGCCCGCGTATTGGAGCGCTTCGACACCCCGGTCGGAGCCTTCACGGTTATGCAGGATCCGGAGGGAAACGAGTTTTGTGTAGAAACCGGTCCCGGTGATGAAGAGAAGTAGGCACATTCCGCGATTGATGGGAGCCGCGGATTTCTATGAGCTTGGCAGATTGTTGCAATCCCCCACGACATTGCGCATCAAGCGCTGAGCCTGACCGTCCAGCACGAACTTGTCACCCATTTCCAGTGACGACAATCCCAGGGCACGTAGGTCATCACTGGTTCGCTCTGCCGTGAATCCGACCCCCCTGGCTTCTCCCAGGAGCTGGCTCCTGGTCAGCGGTCCGTCTCCTGTCGACTGACTCTGTAAGATCGAGCGGACGTTGAAATGATCATGAAGGCGGAAGCGCGTTTGCAGCCACGCTCGCAATTGCGCCCTCGTCCTGAAAATGTGGCCTACATGAGTCCTGAAGTCGCAGTCCGCGTACGAGAATCGCTCACCGCTAGGGCCTACATAGTGAAAGTTCATTAGATTGAGCACGCCTCTGATGTCTTCCCGGTTGTAAGCGGCGAGGAACTGCTGCATGACTTTTCTCGAGCGTTCCAGTAGGACGGAGGCGCTCACGCCCGTCGACACGAAATCCAACCCGCTGTCTCCGTAGATGGAGAAGGCCCAAGCACGCTGCACGCCGGCGTCCTGAGCAGCTGAGGAATGGGAAATCTGGCGGATGGACGAAGCTGCCGCCAGTGCCGAGGTCGCAGTCACGAAGGGAAACACCAAGACCGGCACCAGGATCGCGCTCTTAAAAAGCCTGCTCCGCATGCCGCACCCCACTCAACATAACACCGGAAAAAGAAATGAGCCAGTCGTGTTCAGCAGGGAAGCATGGCCATGGAGCTCGGAGTACGCAGGGCATTCCGGATCCACCGTATGCGTGTAGCTCAGCCCCTTAGGGCGTCACGAACGTGAAACGCGAAGGTCCTCCATCCCAACGAGGCGTAAGGTGCGCACGTATCACTCGGCTGTACGCTTACCCGCTGCTTCCTATAAGAATGCCGCTGAGGAACACCAGCGCGCCACCAAAGATCACCTGCAGCGCGCTCATCCAGAAGCTCATCTCGAAGTACTTGTGGCGAATCAGCGCGATGATGACGAGCTCGACGCCAACCACGATGTAGGCGACGATCAGGGCCAGGTGGAAGCTGGAAAGGAGAAACGGCAGGGTGTGACCGACGCCGCCGATGAGGGTCATGGCCCCGGTAATCGTGCCTCTCATCAGTGGATTACCCCGGCCGGTCAATTCCCCGGTGTCGGAAAGGGCCTCTGAGAAGCCCATGCTGATGCCCGCGCCGACTGCCGCGGCAAGGCCGACGAGGAACGCGGTGTGTTGCTGCTGAGTGGCAAAAGCGGTTGCGAAAAGCGGCGCCAGCGTCGAAACGGAGCCGTCCATCAGCCCGGCAAGGCCCGGCTGCACCACTCGCAGCACAAATTGCTGCTCTTGAGTGTGGCCCAAACTATTCAGCTGCTGGGCGGGCTCGGTCCGCTGAGTATCTGAGATATTCGGCTCGGCCATATCAGCTCATTTTAGTGGGCTAGCCAACCGCGTCTGCAGCGCGCACCAGCGGGATGCAGCTCGAGCAGCCACCCACAAACTAGCGGCAGCCCCACGGCTGTAGGCATCGCCTCGTACGTACAGACCGGAGACATCCTGGACGGGTGTTCGGAGACATGGTGGACGCCCGTTCGGGGACATCCTGGACACATGTGAGTGCCCGCTCCCGGGCGCTTCTACTTGGCCTCCCCCGCGGACCCAACGTGGCCGCGCGCAATGTCCCTGATACAGCAGGGCCCATTCCAATGACATCTTGCAAGTGGCATCACGCCGCCCGTAGAATCGCAACGTGATTCCTAAAAGCCTGCGGGCCGCCATCGTACTCGGGACCGCGCTCACGCTGATGGCGCCGTGGGTCGCTCAGGCCAAATCGAAGACCACCTTGATTCAGGGCACGATTCTGCAGTCCAACCGAGCCGTGATCGGCATCACAGGAAACTGCTCCTGCGATTACAAGTGGTACACCATCGGCCTGCACCCGGGCAAGGTGACCGTCTCGTTGAAGATGATGTCGGTTGCCTTGAAGATGGGCCCGGCTTACGAGCTCAAGGCGGATCTGGAGCGGCGCAACCGACAAATCATCGGGCAGGGACAGCAAGCGTGCTGGCGCACCGCGAAGAATTGCACGCTGACGGTCCATTTCACCGCTAAGATCTTCCGTTCACAGCCGTACTACCTCCACGTGATGGGTAACGGCGCCGAAGGGCTGAAGTACACGGCGCAGGTGCAGGGCTCGATCTACCGCCTAAAGTAGCGCCCAACGCACGCGACCCCACGGCGCTCCCGAGGAGGCTACGTCGGTCTGTCCGGATCCGTGGAGCTGGCGTCGCACTGTTCACGCAACCGGAAGGCTAAGGCGGATCGCCACACCGGGCGATCCGCCTTAGCCTTCTCGTCCGATGTGCTGTGGAAGCCATTTGCCCTCTGGCCGTCCCAGTCTGTACATGCGAAGAGTATCGACCTCGAACACGGGGAACGCTGAGAGTGCCTCCGTTGCGGCGGAAATGATCTGCGCATGCTGGCTGTGAAGCTCTGGTTTCAATCGGATGACCGTAGCGGTGGGGGGATCCACCCGCTGATCTCGAAAGGATGCATTTCTGCGTCCGTCCTGGTGGCGATCGCATCTACCAGCGTCCGGTGCAGCCGCCACTATCCCGGCGAATCAGCGCCGAGGTACAGGATGGGTTCACCCTCGAAGATGGCCGGCCCACTCAGACGGATGCTGAACCTCTCAGTCCTCCGCGCGATCTCCGCCACTGCCGCCATCAAGTCGGTGCTGTCGCCGAGGCCCTCCGAGCCTGTGATCGAGATATGTGGGTCTGAGCGCATGGGCCAGATCGCCCACTCTGCCTTCTCAGCTCGGAACCGTTCGATGCGCTCAGCATAGTCGCATGGAGTGGGGATCACTAAACCGATATTGACATCCTCATCCTGCGCCATATGAACGACTCATAAATCCATCGATCCTCTTGCAAAGTGCTCGGCCGAGCGGTTTCCAGACAGCTGCACTGCGGGCTCAGCGTAGGAGTGGATACCCACTTTCCCAGTACAGCCCATCGTCGGGCAACCGGTGCGCCTCAGCAATGGAGATGCTGAGCCGCTGGAGATACGCTCGTATGATTCGGGCACTGACCTCGTAGGCTGCGTCGTGGCTCATGTACTGCAAGATGGCCTTCAGGCCACTTGCCTCCGGATCCACCCCTGCCCAGAACTCTTCCTCCTGCTCGGCAGTGATTTCGTCCCAGGGATATGGTTCTGGCTTTGGAACGATCGTCTCGGCGAACACCATCGCAAGCCCTTCGAAGACCAGGTCCTTGCGCACTGCGTCGGGATCATGCTCCCCGAAGGCTCGGTGCGTGTGGCTGTACTCATGCGCGATGACAAAGCGCAACCAGGAGGCGGCGTCCTGGGCCTGCTCATCGAACAGGTAGCGATTGTGGATATGGGAGTTTCGGCACGCCGACACCGCCGCCAGAGTTCCCGGGACCTCCTGCAAGTATGGTGATTTCGGGCGTCAAGCCCCACTGATTGTGCGGGCAGCCAGAATGGGTGGGCCACCTGGGCGATCTGCGCAGTGGGTACCTGCGACCGAGCCCAGGTGGCCGTCTCGTATCCCGCTACCGGGGATGACTCATGGTTGCTTGCCGTACGGATTGGTGCGGGGTGGTGCGGTGACCAGCCCCAGGAGATTGCGCTGCAGTCCGGCGAGCTCGTCGGCTTCCTGGGTCCGGGTGAGGGTGCCCGAGGCCACCTGTGCATCGAGCGGTGCCCTGAAGGGCACCAGGAGCGCGGTGACGAGCTGCTGGGCCGTCATGCTGGGCGCGGTTTCCTGGCAGATGGCCAGCATCGACTTGGCACCGGCTTGCATGGCAGCTTGGAACGCCGGGATCGTCGTGTGGCAGGCGGCAGCCGCTGCGTTGATGACGAGCCCATCCTTCAACTTCGCCGGAGCTGCCGGGGGCGAGAGCGTGACCACATGGGCGTTCGCCGGCGCGGTCAGGGTGAAGGCATGCGGCGGCACGGCAGCGAGGGCCATGGTCTGGTGGCTGGCCGGGTCAAGCCGCGCCTGCCACGAGCGCCCCGCTTGTACCCAGTCCGCACCCTCCAGGATGTAGGACTGGGTGTTGAAGTAGAGGATCTGATTCGAGCCATCGTCGAGGGTCAGCGCATAGACCGAGACGCCGTCGATCGCCTCTTGCTGCAGGCCGAACGAGCTCGGCTGCCTCCCGGCCTCGAGTCCCAGGCCCTGCTTCTGGGCTACCAGAACGCCGGTAAACAGCCCATCCGGCTGGTCGGGTGGGCCGTTTGAGGACAGGGTGACGGTGTTCTTGGCCGGGTCGTAGACCTGCAGGGACTGATCCGTCAGGACGCTTTGGCTGCTCAGCTCGAGGGCAGGCTGGCCATTCCGCGACATGCTCACCGTCAGGGCAAACTCCAACGGTGCGCCCTGCGCTTCCGTGCCGACCCATACGTCGGCCGTCCCGGTGTCCCCGCCGCTGGCCGTGAGTCGGTACGTGGTATGGGTGGCCTCATTGGGGCCGGAGCTGACGGCCGCCGCGCGCTGCAGCACGGTCTGGGCCGAGACCGGGGTTGAACCTGCACCGTGCAGATAGGCACCAAGACCACTCCCCACGAGCAACGCGGCCATCAGCAGGGGCGCCAGGCGCCAGCGCAGTGCCGGCCAGGGTAGAGATGTCAGGCGGTGGAGCGACAGACGCACCGTCGGTCGGCCAGGGAGTGGTGCGTCCGCGAACAGGACGCGGGCGATCGCCGCATCGCACTCCGGGGGGAGGGTGAAGACGGCGCGTGTCGCGTCGAGGTCCGCGACACAGGCGAGCAGAGCGGGGTCGTCCTGGTCGCTGAGGAGGTCAGGGTAGCGGTCAGTCAAGGGGTTCATGGTACTGCTCCTTCAACGTCTGTAGTGCCCGCTGCAGCCGTTTTCTCGCAGCAGCGGGGCTGGTCCCGATGGCTGCTCCGACTTCCGCGGTCGTGAGTTGACCCAAGAAGCGGAGCAACAGCAGGTCACGGGTGGCCGGATCGAGCTTGCCGAGGGTGGCGTGCAGGTGCGCGAGCGCCTCCTGCTGCACGACCTGCGCCTCCATGTCCTGGTCGGCTGGCGGGTGGAGATCCTCTGGCACCCGCTCCAGCGTCACCGCGCCCCGCCGCTGTCGTCGCTGGTGGTCGACTACCGCATTGCGCGCGATGCGGAACAGCCAGCCTGCAAAGGGAGGACCATCGGGACGATAGCGCGGCAGGGCAACCAGCGCCTGGACAAACACCTGCTGCGTCAGATCGGCCGCATCCTCCGCGTGGGGCAGGCGGGTGTACAGGTAGGCATAGACACGATGCCGGTAGCGGCGGTAGAGAGGCGCGAAGGCAGCACGATCCTGCTGCGCCGCGCGCACCAAGGCGACGTCGTCATCGAGGGGGTCGACCGCACCCCGCCAGGGCATGGCCGTATCGGTGTGCATCAGATCCTCCTGTACGGTCGGCGGTGTGACGCGACGGACCGGTCGTAGCATGGCGTCGTGGTGCCGTCCTACTAAGTACACGTTCGAGTGCAGAAAATGGGACAAGCTGGCGCGACCCAACCACCCGAGGATCAGGGATCAGCCACAGGTGATGCACGCTGGCATCAACAGAGCTTTGGCGAAGCCGGCCCTCCTGCGAGCGGTGGAACAGAAGGTGGCTGATGGCCGGGTCCTGGAGCTGCTGCGGAGCATGCTGCGTCAAGGAGTGATGGAGGGGTTGGAGCGATGGGAGACAGGGACG
>DHWR01000250.1 GCA_002413265.1 Chloroflexi bacterium UBA5177 | reverse complement strand
GCGTCCGGAATGAACTTGATCCAGCCCGGATCGTAGGAGCCGTGGAGGTGCTGATGGACCCAGTAGTAGCGGCTCACCTGCGGCTGTGAAGGCTCGGTGAGCAGATACATGCGCGCTTCGTCCGGAAGGCGGCCGCCCTTGCGATGATTGCACGTCTTGCACGCGCTCACCAGGTTCTCCCAGCGATGCGGGCCCCCGCGATGACGCGGCGTCACGTGATCGATCGTCAGATCCTTGGTCTGCTTTCCGCAGTATTGACAGGTGTAGTTATCGCGCAGGAAGACTTCGCGGCGCGTGAGCTTGGCCACGGGATGCACCCGTTTGATGAGATACAGGAGGCGGATGACCGACGGACAGATGTAGACCCGCGTGGTCGTCCGCAGAGCCAGCGTGCCCTGCTCGATAACCTCGGCCTTGCCGTCGCCAACCAGCACAAACGCGCGACGCGCAGCGCACACGTTCAGCGGCTCGAAGTTCTGATTCAAGACGAGGACGCGGGTGTTCACTGGTCTGCTTTCCCTTACAACAATCACCGACGCCTCGATCGTCTCCGAAGGCATCGGTGAAACACGCCGAATTGTATCACCGGTTTTCGCAGTCTACAACGCCCGGAAATGTCAAGCACGCGCGGCGACTGCGTGACGAAAGGGCGACACAAACGTTTGAGGGTGGGGGGACCGAATCGACCGGTGGACTAACCGGTGTAGTCTTGCAGGCCAATGTCACACATGCCGCTCGCCTCGCGTTCTAGCTGCAACAGCAGCAGGACAAGTAGGGAGGTATGTGGCAGGTACGCGAAGGAGTCATTGCATCCGTGCTTCAGGTACGTCCGGTTCCGGATGCGGCCCTGTCGATAGACGAGCAGCTGAATCGGCTGATCTCGGATCACGAACGAGCTCTCTATAACTTCCTGCTGGCGCTGGTCCGCGACCCGGAGGTCGCCCTGGATTGTGCGCAGGATACGTTCCTGCGAGCCTATGAAAACCTGCGAAAAAACAGACCGGTGAACGCTCCCTGGCTCTTTAAGGTGGCACGGAATCGCGCAATGGACGAATTTCGCCGCGGCAGCAAGTTTCGGCCAGAGTCTGACCCGACGGATGCGGTGCAGGTCCACGAGCCGACCGATCGAAACCTGGCCGTTCGACAAGCCTTCTCGGAGCTCTCACCCTCCGACCGCGAAGTTCTGTACCTCTTCGACGTGGCTGGCTTCAAGACGGATGAGATAGGCCAGATGTTGGGGGTACGTGGCAGCGCCATCCGTCAACGCCTGTCTCGGGCGCGAGTGCGCCTGCGTCAAGCCTACGGAGTCGAGCCGTGAGCGCGCATGACCGATTCCAGGAGATGATGGCGCGCCGTCGCGAGCTGAGCGCTGACGAGAAACAGAAGCTCGAAACGCATCTAGGCGCGTGTTCCGACTGTACGGTGCGTGCCGAGGCGTACGCCGCGCAGAGTGCCGCTCTGAGGACGATACCGCAGGAACCGGTACCCGGCGCGTTGCGTGCTCGCGTCCTTGCCGCAACTCGCGAGCGGCAAGTTCAGGGGAGGCGCCGGCTTCACCTGTTTCCGGCACTGTCAGCCTCGGCCGCCGCGCTACTGGTGGCCGCCATCAGCGTCTTTGCCTGGAGCCACCGGCCCCAAGGGGGCAATCAGGCGGTGATTCCTCCTGCCTCCACCCCGCGCGCCACGAGCCCTGCAGCCCCGCATCCCGTATCGAGACACCACGTGAGCGGCCGCCATCACACGCCGACGAAAAAGGGCAAGGCAACATCCCCCGGCGGGACACCGAGCCAGTCGCGCGCCTCCGGACCGTCGTTCACGGTCGCGGGTGGCCCCGTTCCAACGCATCCTCCCGGCCTGCCGCAGAATTCTGGAACGGCAGATTCCTCCTTCCCCACAGCCGCCGCTGTCACTTCGGCTTTACTCGGTCACCGGCCCGCCGGTTCGCAGCCACGACACCCAGCGGCACCAGCCGTGAACGGTCCACCTCAGATAGCCGGCCCCCCGCATCCCACAGCGGCTCCACGCCCTCCGAGTGCTCCAGTCGCTCCACCCAGTACGCCCTCCGGCCCCCCGACGGGCTCCGCACCGACGGCAACTCCTCCGGCGACGCCCGGAACGCCCATGGCCGCTGCCTCGCTACCGGCCACGCCCACGCCAACCGCTCCGGCTACGATCGCAGCTCCCTCAGTTACCACCACACCCTGATCTCTTGACCATATGCCGCGAGAGGCGGATAATGGGTCAGCAAAAACTGACGGCGCCGCGCCGCACGCCGCTTTCCGTTTGTCCTGATCGGAAGAACACATGGTCCAGCACCTGGAGCGGCCGCCGGGACGCAACGATCCCTGTCCGTGCGGCAGCGGAAAGAAGTACAAGCGCTGCTGCCTCCTTACAGAAAGCGCCCAGCGGCCGGCTCGCTCATTCGACGATGTCCTGGCGAAGGTTTACGCGGCTGACGAGCTCGGAGATTCGGCCGGAGCGCTGCAGACCCTGGAAGAAGGCCGCTTGCTCCTGCGGCATTCCGACCTGGATCGGATGCTGGTCGACCGTCTTCTCGAACTGCCGCCCGAGGAAGGTGAGACCGCGCTCCGCGGCTGGTGGAACACGGAACACGACCGATTCAGTGGAGCGGGCCTCGCTCAGCTGCTGATCTTGCAAGGCCACGCCACTCAGGCGCTCGAGGTTCTGACCGGGAGCCGGAGCGCCGACGCGCCCCCGGAATATTGGCGACTACTCGCCCAGCTGAAAGACGAAGGCGGCCACCCGGAGGCAGCCGTAGCGGCACTGGAGATGTATGCGCGAATGGCGCCGGGGGATGCCGAGGCGTGGATAACGCTGGCGGATCTTCAAAGCCGTCAGGGCCAGACTGAGCGTGCCCTACTCTCCCTGCGGCGCGCGAGCGACGCAGCCCCAGAGCGCTTGACGCCCCGCATGCTCCGGGTCCACCTCCTCACCGAAGAGGGACGCTGGCGCGAGGCCCGGGATCTGGCGGAGAGCCTGGTCGACGGCGAGTACGAGGACGACAAGGAGGAGACTCGAAGAGAACTCAAGGACGTGCTCGCTCAGGCCTACTTCGTCCTTGGTGACTTCGATTCTGCTCGGGCGATTTGGTCGGATCTTCTCGAGCGCGACCCGTCAGATGTGGAGCTTCGCTATCGACTCGCCAATCTCGAAGCAGCCGCCGACCGGCCACGGCGAGCGCTTCTCGTACTGGGCGATCAGGAAGGCGAGGTGGACGAGCCACGCTCACTCGACATTCAGCTTCGCTGTCTCCTCTCGCTCGACGAATATCTGGAAGCGGAAGTCGTTGCCGAGAAGCTCGAGCGCCGAGAACCTGGGGCTCTGCTCCTACCATTGGTACGTGCCGCGCAGGCGACATACGCGGGTGACCATGCCTGGGCCCTGGAATATCTTCAGGATCCACCGCCCGACCGCTACGGAAGTCTCTGGCATAGCCTTCGGCTCTGCTCTCTTGCAAGTCTCGGCCGCTGGAACGAGGTTCTTCCAGAGCTGAAGGCCATAGAAACGCCCGACGATCGAGTGCTGCTCAGCGCCGCCCTCGGCGCCATGTCAACCGGCCGTCTAGATCTGGCCGATCGCCTGGTCGCCGCGATGGAAGACCAGGGTTCGAACGAAGCCCGATCCTTGAGCGCCCTGCTCGGTCCGTTACGACAGCAGCGTCGAGCCGATGAAGTGCGGAGGCAACAACAGGTCGATCAAGCGGAGAAACAGCGGCGTGCCCTTGAAAACCGCGACCTCAGACGTCAGGTGCACGAGCTCGAGCGTGAAAACGCGCTCCTGAGTGACGCCTTCGCCGAGTCTGAGGAGACGGTAAAGCGCATGGCGCAGAAGCTGGGCATGGAGCACGGTACGACCGACTGGGAGAGCTGGCTGCGAGATGTCGGCATACGGGCACAGCGAGACGCGGTCGCGCGCGAACGAAGGCTTGCCGAATCGACGCTGCGCTCACTACTGGGCACCGATTGCTGGGAGGACCTCTCCGAGAGCGTGCGAGCCGCGCTTCGCGACGCGGAGCAAGCGTACTCTTCGGACGGCGACATCCTCGATCACGGCACCGTGCTTATGGGCTACGCTCGCGGTTTGGAAAGCGCCTTCAAGGAGGCTATATTCCGGCCCGCATGGGAGCGATGGCAGCACCAGCCGGGAAACGTCGCTCGTTTGCAAGATGAGATGCACGACCCGTCGCTCGGTCCATTCGTGCGCTTCCTGCTCCACGGAAGTCACCTCACCCTGGGCAGCATGGCGGCCGCTCTGGACCGAATGGGCGATGAGCGACGCACCGGAGTTGCGATCGACCTGCTGCGAGACACCGTCCGCGTCGACAGGCACGACGAGCGCACCCTCTCCGACTGGAGACGGACGGCAGAGCGCCTGTCAATCGCCGCGGAAGCGAGGAACCGGCCCGCCCATGCCGCCGCCGTCTCCGAGGAAGAGCTCCGTTCTTTCCGGGACCTGGTTCTCGGCATCGACGGGCTGCTGCGCTCGCTCGCGCAGTTCTGCCTGTGAGAGGGCAGGTCAGGGAGGATCGCGGAGTGACGCATGGTTACCGAGCAGTCATTCCCCGACACGACGACTCACGCGCTGGACGATTACGAAATCGTGTCGTGGCAGCCGGGAGGTGGCGCAGCCGCTGGCTCGGCGAGTGGAGACCTGCTAAAGGCGCCGGCCTTGCGCTCGCTGCCGTTATCCTCCTTGGGGCGTCCTGGGTGACCCTCAGCGCCGTCTCCAAGAGCGGCGCCGGCTCGATTCCAGGGAGCGCAACAACGGCCGGGGCGGCGACCGTACTCAAACACGCGCTAAAAGCATCCAGTAATCCCGCACCGTACTCGGGCACCTCCGAGATCACATTTGCGCTCGCGCCTTCCCAAGCGCCACCAGCGGCCTCGGGCGACCTTGGGCAAAACCGGATTGTCTCGCAGTATGCCCTTCAGGACAGTACCCACTGGTGGATTCACACCCACATCCTTCAGCCGGCGCTGCAACGTGAAGACCAGTTCGCGGTAGCGGACGGCAAGACTGCAGTGTGGTACCGAAGTCTGACGAATACCGCTCTCTCCTTTCCCTTACAGTCCGGCACAGTCAGCGGGCTGTTCGGGGAGCTGCAGGGAAGTCACAGTATCGCCGAGAACCTGAACCAATTCGTCAGAGCTCTCTCGCATATTCCGGGAGAGAGAGCCGTCGTGATCCGGCAGGACCGCCTGCGGCTGCCGGGTGACTCGACCGCCACTCATTTAACGGATGTCCTCCAGGTATCTCCGGTCATTCGCGAGTCTGGATCCTGCAGCGGCGCCGCCCATTGCGCGAGTAAGAGCCACGGCTACGGACGCGCCCTTTTCTGGATCGAGCGCTCCGATGGATTGGTGTTGCGGTATCAAGAGATGGGGATGCCCACCTCTGGAGAATTCCCACAACATTTCGTCTACCAGGTGACGTCGCTGAAGCGCAGCGGCCCTACTGCCGCTCAGCTCGCGTACCGTTCGCCCGTGACGCCGATCCCGAGCTCCTCTTCCGTGTCAAGCTCCAGTGGCGGCGTCAGCGTGGGTGGCAGCCTCGGCAGTCAATGGACCGCACCAACAGGCCTGGTATCGCTGCCCGCTCCCACCGATGCTCACGGCTACGCGTACACCAGCTGCGGCTCCGGGCAGGGAACCGACTCACAGGGAAACACCATATCGGCGAGCGTCCTGTTCGTGAATGGCTGGAAAAGTGGACCCCTCAAGGGCCGTATTTGTACCCACCCCTTCGTCTATCTCCAGGAGCAGGTGCGCACACAAGGCTTGCCGGCGCCGCTGCAAGTCGGCTCCGGACATGTGACGGGCGGCTGCACTGCCTATGCAAGCAGCTACCACGACGGCCTGCATTGGCTCGCTCTGCAAAAAGGCAAGGCGAGCATCCTGGCAGTCGCGGACAAACTCGACCGGCGTGCGCTCATTTCATACGCGGATCGCGCCTGTCGCTAGGTCAGACTCAGCCCATCAGTCGCCTTGGTCAATCGAAACAGGAGTATATCCGACTGAATTCGTCGGATATGCCCCTAACTTTGCTACTGTGGATGTTAGGGAGACCTAACATGGCATCACCGGTCGCCGAGGAGTACCTCGAGACCATCTACAACATGGGCATGGAGGGGGAGAGCGTCATAGGCGCACGCCTCGCCGAAAAGTTCGGCGTGTCCCGCCCGACCGTAACCGAGACGGTTCGGCGTCTTGTGGCCAATGGCTATGCCTCGCAGAACAAAGACAAGACCATCGAGCTCACTCCGCTTGGCCGCGAGGTGACCGAGAACGTCCTGCGAAGACACCGACTGGCCGAACGCATGCTGTTCGATTTACTGGGAATGGACTGGATACAGGCGCATGAGCAGGCGCACACCATCGAACATTCGATGACCGAGGACATGGCGAAGCAGATCTCCGTGCGGCTCGGGCATCCTCTTACCTGCCCGCACGGAAATCCGATCCCGGGAAATGCCGTGAGCGGGCTCGCCTTCCTCAAAGAGCGGCAAGCTTTTCGACTCTCCGAGGCCGGTGTCGGGGACCTGGTCGAGGTCGTACTGGTGTCTGAAGTCGTCGAGGACGAGTCGAAGGTGCTGCGCCAGGTCGGCGAGGTCGGAATCCACCCGCGAGCACAGTTGACAATTGTGGAGAGCGGCATCGAAGGCGAGATCCTCTTCCAGCTGAATGGAGAGATTCGCGCTGTCCCGCGAGACCTGGCCACCAAACTGTGGGTGCGCCGCAGCGCGGACGAGGCGACCCGCCGATGACCTCCGTCCAAATGGTGCTTCTGGGAGCAGCGGCAGGCGGCACGATTTTTCTGGGCCTCCCTCTGGCACGCATCAAGAACCCTCCTCGAACCCTGCAGGGTTTTCTCAACGCAGTCGCGACCGGGATCCTCTTCTTTCTTCTATACGATGTGCTTTCCAACGCCAGCGCCCCGGTGCAAGCCGCGCTGACCAAGGGTCATCACGGGACGTTCATCGCCAACCTCGCCGCGCTGGTCGTCGGCCTAACCGTCGGTCTGCTGGCATTGGTCTTCTTCGAGCAGCATTTCTTGCGTCGCGGTGAAGGAGCCGCTCCTCCCACCGGCATCGCGCTCGGCTACATGATCGCCACGGGCATAGGCCTCCACAACTTCTCTGAAGGGCTTGCTATAGGTCAGTCGGCCACGACCGGGGCTCTTCAGCTCGCGGTGCTGCTGATGATTGGCTTCGGTCTACACAACTTGACGGAGGGATTTGGGATCGCAGCCCCCCTGGGCGGCGGCGCCTCCTGGGGTTTCATTGGTCTGGCCGGATTGATAGGTGGCGGGCCGACGCTCATCGGCACGATCATCGGCATCAACATGCGCTCAACTCTGGTCTTCGTGCTCTTCCTGTCCCTCGCTGCCGGATCGATCATCTACGTGCTCAGTCAGCTTCTGCCGATGATCCGGCGTGCGCAGATGCAGCACCTGGTCATGTCCGGCCTAATCGTGGGCTTCGTGATCGCATACAGCACCGATCTAGTACTGGTGGCGGCTGGAGCCTAGCTCCTAGCTTTCGTCAAAGCGACGACGAGCCTCGTCACGACTAAGGCGGAGAACGACCTTGTCCTCCTGCGCCTCCTTGATATCTGACGCGGGAAAGACCGCATCCTTGCCTGCGATCAGTCCGTGATGAACGACGATTGCGGACACCTCTCGCGTCTGCTCGTCGGTCTGGACACCGTGCACCCGGCCGAC
>DHWR01000088.1:4347-5380 GCA_002413265.1 Chloroflexi bacterium UBA5177 | reverse complement strand
GCTTTCCGAGCTAGACTCCCGCGGCTAGGGTGCTCTGTGGCATTTCGGGGTTCCCTCTCACCTCTACCGCTGTAGCCGCACCCCTTCAGGGGTGCCCGGCCCTCGCTCACAGGACATCGCCGATCAGCGCTACCATCGCCCAGACGCATACCCGTTTCAGCCGCGCAACCAGAGCGTAGTGAATTCCCGCGATGAGGAGCAGACTGTAGATGGCAGACGAAAAGCAAGAAGTCGCAGCCTCTTCAAGCCATCGCACTCGCGACCTCGAGATCCTGATCGCGGTCGCCGAATCTCTGAACTCCGCCGCCGACCTTCGAAGCGCTCTGCAACGCACCCTGTCACTTGTGACCAACCTGTTCGGCCTGAACACGGGTTGGGTTTGGCTAAGAGATCCCGACACCGGGCACTTCTACAGCGCGGCCGCGCTGAACCTTCCTCCGTTTCTCCGCGAACCGGTGCGAATGACGGGCAATCCTTGCACGTGCATTAAGAACTTCCAGAAGGGCGAGCTCAATCCAGAAAACATTGATGTCCTTGAGTGCAGCCGCCTCGCGCCCGCCGTCGCCGCCGGCAAAGTCGATTCCACTGGTGGCCTTCGCTACCACGCCAGCGTTCCCTTGTACTTCCGGCAGAAGCCCCTCGGCATCATGAACCTCACGGGACCCGACTACCGGCGGCTCACCAAGGATGAGCTGAGGCTGCTCTCGGCCATCTCCTCCCAGGTAGGGGCCGCCATAGAGCGCACGCGGCTGGCCGAGGCGAGCACCGGAGTTGCTCGCGCTCAGGAGCGCATCAGGTTTTCCCGAGAGATCCACGACACCCTCGCCCAGGGACTGACTGCCATAGCGCTCACCCTCGAAGGCGCCATCAGTCGACTCGGGACCAGCCCCGATCAGGCGCGAGAGCGACTCGAACGGGCGCTGGCCATGACGCGCGAGAGCCTCGAAGAAGCCCGTCGTTCCGTCGAGAACCTGCGCTCCGAAGCGCTTTCTCGACCGCTTCCCGAGGCTTTGGACGCGCTCGCTCGAAGCTT
>DHWR01000088.1:1353-4100 GCA_002413265.1 Chloroflexi bacterium UBA5177 | reverse complement strand
TCCTCGATCAATCTCACGATCAGGGATAACGGACACGGGTTCGAGCCGGCGGTGAAGCGAGAAGGCCACCACGGCCTCACGGGGATGCGGGAGCGCTCCCGTCTGCTCGGAGGACACCTGCGCATCACCAGCCATCCCGACTCCGGCACCGTGGTCACGGCTTCCGTTCCCGCTTTCGAAGAAGCCGGCACATGATCCGCTTGCTGGTGGTTGACGACCATCCGATCGTGCGTGAGGGCCTCGTCTCGGTTCTGTCCGACGAACCCGATTTCGAGGTGGCCGGGTCCGCATCCTCCGCAGATCAAGCAGTGATACAAACCGCCTCTTCCCGCCCCGACGTCGTGCTGCTGGATCTGGAGATGCCCGGCACCGATGGCGTGAGCGCCATTCCTCAGATCCATCGGGCGCACGCAGATGCCAGGATCCTCGTCTTCACTGCCTATGCTTCGGATGACCGAGTCTTTGGCTCGATCCGCGCCGGCGCCGCAGGGTACCTGTTAAAAGGAGCAACCTCAGCGGAGATTGCACACGCCATCCGCATCGTCTCCGCCGGCGAGTCATATATCGAGCCGCGCATCGCCTCGCGTCTCCTGACTGAAGCCTCGACCCCTCAGCGCTTCGTGCTCAGCGAGCGCGAACGGTCCGTTCTTCGTCTGGTCGCAGCCGGGATGCCGAACAAGCAGATCGCGCGGCAGCTCTCGATCTCCGAGCGCACCGTGAAATTCCACGTCACGTCCATCCTCAACAAGCTGAATGCGGATAACCGCGCCCAGGCCGTGTCGCTTGCCCATGAACGAGGACTCCTCTAAATCCGTGCCAGTGAGTCGGGGCGGGCAAGGCTGTGGTGCGAATCCAGCTGTCGAGGGAAGTAAAGACGATCGTCTCACGACACGCGACGCATGATGTGCTGGTGATACACTTGTCACCAATTGAGACGGGGACACGGGATGGCAAAGAACGGGGATGCTGTCCAAAGAGCAAGCGGCCACACGTATCCGTGCGACGCTTGACGAACTGAAGCAACTAGTCTCAAGCCCGGACGCGCCCAGACTAAGCGAATCCGATACAAAGGCGCACTTCGTCGAGAAGTACATCGAGGCGCTTGGCTATCAAGGCCTCGCCGATGTCTCTCGCGAGTATTTTGTAAAGAACAGCCAAGAGTTCATTGATTACATGCTCAAGGCCAGCGGAGAGCGAATCTTGGCGGTCGAAGCGAAGGCCCTTCAAGTTGCTCTGACGGACAAGGCAGGGGCCCAGCTCGTTCAGTACTGCTCCGTGGAGGGTATTGAGTGGTGTGTCCTGACCAACGGCAGAGAGCTTCGACTGTACAACCAGTACCTCAAAGGGGCGCTGGAAGAGAAGCTGCTCATGAAGCTCGACTTGCTTGCCTACAACAGCGACGAAGAGTTCGAAGCTATTTTCGAACAGATGTGGCTCATATCAAAGGAAGGAGTTACGACTCCATCCGGCATAAGAACGTGGATGCAGCACCAGCAACTTGATAAAGCGATGCGCTCACGCCTGCTTGATCCAACATCAACGATTATCAAATCCATTCGCCGTTCGCTGGCTGACGAGGAAATTCAGGTGACTTCCGAGACCGTCGCCCAATGGTTCCGCACGCAACTGAGCACGACCGTCACGCACGTTCTGCCGATGGATACGGTAAGGGAGAAGGAACGAGTTAGCTACGAGACCCCACCACAGTCTTCAGCAATGGCTTCCCGTCCACGGTCAAGGCTTCCATCTCCGACCGTAATTCATTGGCCCGAGCTTTTTGCCTCTGGGCTTTTGAAAGTAGGCGACTGGCTGATTCTGAAAACCCCCCAACGGAGAAGTTAGGGCAAGGCTCGTCGACAATGCGGGTGAGGTCTATTTTCAGGGGAAAACCATGAGCGCAGGGATGTGGGGTAAAGAAGTCCGAGGATGGAGCACCATCAACATCTATGACCACGCCTTCGCAGATTTGAATGGGGCGTAAAGTGCCGTTACAAGAGCTCCGGAGGCAAGCAATCTCCCGGTACCGGTGAACGGAAAAACCCCGCAAAGGAGAGGTTGCAGCTAGGCCCGGCGTTGACAGGCCGACTTCGGCCAGCTTGTGGCTCGGCGGGCTATCATCGCTCAAAGGCGGATAGCACCTAGCATGGACAATCCCCTTCAGCACCTCGACTCTGAGCCGGCAGCGGTGCGCGCCTCCGATGCGGACCGCGAGCGCACCGCCACCCAGCTGAGGGATAACTATGCCGAGGGCCGCCTCTCCTTCGATGAGCTTCAGCAACGCCTCGATCGTGCTTACTCGGGAACGACAATCGGCGAGCTGCAGATCCTCACGACCGATCTGCCTGCCCTGCACAACCCAGCATCATCGCCTGTTCCCGCGCGGTCCATGAATTCGCCGAGTACCTGGAGTCGGAGACGGGAACGGCTTCTAGGCTACCTCTTGCTGATGCTCTTTCTGACCGGCATCTGGTTCGCCACAGGTGCCCACGGCTCGTTCTGGCCGATCTGGCCCATCCTCATCGGAGGCTTTTTCGTCGCACGCGATGTCCTGGGGTTGCCAAGTCAGCGCGAACGGCACCGACGTCGCAGGGTGGAGCATTTCGAGCAGGGAAACAACCGACTTCAGGGGCCCCGCGACGCAGGCGGAAACCATGATGAGCCTGATGCTTAGTTCCATCTTCATCTGGAAACCCAGTCTTCGACTTCCTCCAGGGCGTGACCTACACGACGCCGGCAACGAGCTGCCC
>DHWR01000088.1:0-1098 GCA_002413265.1 Chloroflexi bacterium UBA5177 | reverse complement strand
TGCTCGGCTACGCCAGCGAGACCGAGGTCACGATGGACGACATGCTCCATCACGTACGGGCGGTTCGGCGCGGTGTGCGCTCCGCGTACCTCTTGGCAGATCTGCCATATCGCTCGTACGAGACTCCCGAGCTTGCGCTTCACAATGCAAGAGCGTTGCTCGAAGCCGGAGCCGACGGCGTCAAGCCGGAAGGCGGCCGCGAACAAATCCCGGTGGTCGATGCCCTTATCCATGAGGGAATCGATGTCTGCGGCCATATCGGCTACACCCCTCAGACACTGTCGCGCCCCGGAAAGCCCGCCCGGGTACAGGGAAAGTCCTTCGACATCGCCCTGAACCTGGTTCGTGACGCCGAAGCTCTCGACGCGGCCGGCGTCATGATGCTTGTGTTGGAGCTCGTCACCGAGGACGTGGCGCGGATCATCACCGAACGAATAGAGGCCCCGACCATCGGCATTGGCGCCGGCCGGTTCTGCGACGGCCAGGTGCTCGTCGTAACCGATCTGCTTGGGCTGGCGGATGTCGAGCGGAAGATGGTGAAACGCTACGCTCATTGGCGTGAGACGGGCTCCCAAGCCATGCATCAGTTCGCTGAAGAGGTCAGAGCAGGGCAGTTCCCCTCCGAAGACAATGTCTTCCCCTCCGACCCGGAGGACGTCCGCAGGCTGGAATCCGAGCTCTCAACCTCACCACGCGGATAAGTCAGACCACTCGCACGCGAGCACCTTTCATCCCTGCCAGGCCTTTCGAATAGAGAGGTAATTCAGGGCTTTGGCTCGTCGCCTTAACCGCGTGCCTCCATGTTCGCCGACCCCCGCTGTACGAACGGACAGGTAGTCGACTGATCCGACGGCCGAGGCGAAGAGCTTCCTCTTACACCTACCGTGAAGGTGAACCGCGAGGAGGAAGAGCCATGAAACACAACGTCGCCCTAATCACCGGTGCGTCACGGGGCCTCGGCCTCGAGATTGCGCGAACCTTCGCACGCAGCGGATATCGACTGATCCTGACTGCACGCAACGAAGATGCCCTTGAGTCAGCCACCCACGAGCTCAAGAACATCACGGCGGTCGAGTCCGTCGCTGGAGACATCGCAGA
>DHWR01000073.1 GCA_002413265.1 Chloroflexi bacterium UBA5177 | reverse complement strand
GCTTTGAATCCCGCGACGATGGCGCTTATTCCCCTCGTTGGAATATTGTTCAAGTCGTCTCCCACTTGAAGGTCGTCTGCGAGATTGAGCGCAATTATGCCGTGCAAATGGTTGGGCATGAGAATAAAGCTGTCCAGCGATACGCCCCGCCCCGGCTGAGCGATTTTCAGCCATTCCTGTTCGACGATTGCGCCGATGACGGATGGATGCATCTGGCCATCTACGATTCGGCGAAAATTGGCTGTCTGTGACGTGTGCAGATTGTGACGACGTAGGCGCCGTTGGAAGCGTAGTCGTAGCCCTCGAGGCGTGTGGAGCGCCGGCCTGGGGACCGAGGGAGCTTCATGGCTGCCATGTTACCGGCCGGATATCCGCCCTGTGCCCTCAGAACAGCGATTTCGTGGTCCTCCAGCGAGCGCGGCGGTAGACAGACAGTAAGCAGTGAGAACGCCGTGACGAATTGCTAGGCCGCCCTGCCTGGCGGAATGGGCGAGCGCGACTCGCCCATTCCCGAGTTACTCCGGGGTATGGGTACCAGGCGAAACCGCGGAGTCCAAGCATGTCGGATTCAGCCCGACTAGCACCGCAAATTGGAACAGCGTGATAGCCTTGCCTGTCACTGCCGATGGCCCAATTCAACGCGATTTCACGCCTCTATCCTGCACAGAAACTTCCGGCGATTCTGAGGCTCTTACCTCTGATTCTAGGGCTGCTGGTCGCGGTGGTTCTCGCCACCATGTATGGCGCCGTCAACGTGCCCGCCGGAGAGACTCTATCGGTCATTTTGACCAAGCTCGGCATCCTGCATGGCCACACCACCTGGCCGGCAGGTGACGAGGCGATCATCTGGTCGATCCGCTTTCCCCGCGTGGTCGGTGTAGGGTTCGTGGGTGCCGCGCTGGCTCTGGCGGGCCTGCTCTTCCAAGCGGTACTTCGCAACCCCCTGGCCGATCCCTACGTCATCGGCACGGCCGCCGGCGCGCAGCTCGGGGTGACCATCGCGATTCTTTCGCCCGTGACATTCGACGTGCTGGGCTTCGGCCCGCTTCAGATCGCCGCTTTCTGCGGCGCGCTGGTTACAGTCCTCTTCGTGTACGGGCTTGCTCGCACCTCGGGACGAACTCCTGTGGTCACGCTGCTGCTGGCCGGCTTCGTCCTCTCCTCCTTCCTGATCTCGGCGACCTCGTTTCTGGCCGAGGCGAACCACCGCCTGGACGAGATGATGACCTGGACCATGGGAGGAGTGGCCATCGAGAGCTGGAGTCAGCTTGGCGTTGGTGTGCCGATCGTCTTGCTCGGGGCGGCCGCGGTCTATCTGATGTCGCGGCATCTCGACGTCATCCTCTTGGGAGAGGAGCAGGCGGCACATCTCGGGGTTCGCGTCGAGCGGCTTAAGTTGGCAGCCATCGTACTGGCGGCCCTGCTTACTTCCATCGCCGTCACGCTTTCGGGCATCGTGCCGTTCGTGGGTCTGGTGGTCCCGCACGCGGCGCGCATGATCTACGGCCCGGGACATCGTATGCTGGTTCCCGCCGTCGCCCTCGGTGGCGCAGGATTCCTGATCCTCACGGATCTCGTCGCCCGCACCTTACTAGCTCCGACCGAGATCCCACTGGGCGTCATGGCCGCCATCCTGGGCGCGCCATTCTTTTTGCACCTGCTCCGCCGCAGCCGCCGCGACTATGCAATCTGAGGGCTTGCGGGCTCAGTCCGCGTCATTCGCCTACACCACCACGCCGGTACTTCGCTCCGTTTCATTCGGGCTATCTCGTGGAGAGATGGTGGCTCTGGCGGGTCCCAATGGTTCCGGCAAGACCACGTTGCTGAGAGTGCTGAGCGGCGTGCTGCGGCCTGAACAAGGCTCCATCAGTCTCGACGGCACCGACCTGCGGCGTATCTCGGAGCGTGATCGCGCTCGGCTGATCGCCGTCGTGCCGCAACATCTCGAGCCGCACCTGGGCTTCCCGGTCGAAGCGGTGGTCGAGATGGGACGAAGCGCGTACGCACACCTGTTGCGGCCGCTTTCTTCCGTGGATCGCAGCGCGGTTCGCTCGGCAATGGATGCCACCGGTGTTTCGTCATTCGCCTCGCGCGTCTTCAACGAGCTGTCGGGCGGCGAGCAGCAGCGCGTGATGCTGGCCATGGCCCTGGCGCAGCAGACGCGCTATCTGCTACTCGACGAGCCCACCGTCCACCTCGATCTCCATCATCAGCACAGCCTACTCGAGCTCCTGGTCAAACTCCGCGCCGACCGCGACATCGGCGTCCTGGCGGTGATGCACGACCTCAACCTCTCGTCTCTGTACTTTGAACGTCTCGCCGTGATGAACCGTGGCGAGATCGTGGCCGACGGCAAGCCGAACGAGATTCTCGAAAGAGACGACGCGTTATCGATCTTCGGCGCGCCTTTACTTCGGACGCGCCACCCGCAAACCGGTGCGACCCAGGTGGTGCTCGAAAGAGACCAGACACCCGAGCTCCTCGATATCAAGCCCTGAGGCGGATCCGAGGCGACAGAATCTCGGCTAGGTAGCTCCCGTCCCGTCGATTGCCAGCGAGGCGGCTCCATACAACCCGGCGTCATCCCTGAGCTCGGCCCGAACGATCTCCACCCCCTCTCGCGGCAGCTTCATGGCGTGTTTGGCGACGATCTCGCGAACCGGACCGAACAACATCTCGCCGGCATTCGTCACCCCACCGCCGATCACCACGCGCTCTGGATTGAAGATGTGAATGCAGTTGACGACCCCAAAACCCAGGGCACGCATGCATTCGGACCACACTCGTCCCGCCAGCGGGTCGCCTTCGGCGGCGGCACGACAGAGATCAGCCGCCGTTCCGTTTTTACGTTCGTCCATGCCGCCCCGTTGAAAAGCCGCCGCATCAAGCGCTTCCCGATACCGTCTTCCGATATTGGCACCCGAGGCCAAAACTTCCAGGCAGCCAATGTTCCCGCACTTACAAAGGGGGCCATTGAGATCGATCGTCGCGTGCCCGATCTCCCCGGCTATTCCTCGAGAGCCGAGCAGCAATTTTCCCTCGATGATGACTCCACCGCCGATCCCGGTGCTGACCGTAAGGTAGACGAGGTTTCGAGCTCCCCGGCCCGCCCCGCGCCGGTGCTCTCCTACGGCGGCGACATCGGCGTCGTTCCACGGCTGAACCGGTATCTGCAGACGATCCTCTACCAGCTCGCGGAGGGGCACCTCGTTCTCCCAACCCGGCAGGTTCGGCGCGCCATGAACGACGCCGGTGTTCGCGTCGAGCGGCCCTGGGCTCGCCACCACCCCGCGCTTCAGAACCTCCCGCGGTGTGTCGGTAGCCGACAGTGCGGCATCCAGCATCTTCCCAATCTGGTCGACGATGCCGGCAGGTCCCCGGCTGTGGTCCGAGGCTTGCTTGATCACGCCGCTGAGGTGGAGATCTCGGTCCGAAAGCGCGATGCGAGTCATCGTGCCACCGAGATCGATGGCGACGTAGCGTTCGTCCACACACCACGATAGCAACCGGAATTCAAGCCTCGAGCGCGAAGAACGATGGTAGGATTCCGCCCGATCCGCCGCCTCAACACGGTTCAGCGAAACTGATGCGTACGGAGGGAGATCATGGCCAAGCTGCAATGGCAGTTCACCATGTCACTGGACGGCTTCATCGCCGGGCCGGGTGGTGACGCGTCTTGGATGATCGACTACCTCGGGCCCAATCCGGCCGTGGACGAGATCATGATCAAGGTCGGCGCGCTTCTGGTAGGCAACCGCACCTTCCACGGCGACGATCCCTACAAGAACACGCCCCACGAAGGGGGGCCCTATGGGGGCGGATGGTCAGGACCTCAGTTCGTGCTTACCCACCACGTCCCCGACATTCCCGTGCCCGGCATCACCTTCGTCGGCGATCTCGAAAGCGGCATCGCAGCTGCCCAAGCCGCCGCCGGTGACAAGCACATCGCCGTCCTTGGCGCTGAGGTGGCAAGGCAATGTCTCGATGCGGGGGTGCTCGACGAGATCTTTGTGTGCATCGCGCCCGTCCTGCTGGGCGACGGCGTCCGCGTGTTCGATTACCCCGGCGGCACCAAGGTCAAGCTCGAAGTCCTCAGCTTGAGCGAGGCGCCAAGCGCGACGAACCTCTTGCTGCGGGTAGTCAAGTGAGCCGGATCAGACCTGGACAGAGTTGACCAGCCCGAAATCCCCATCCACGTTGATCGAGTCTCCAGTCTTGATGACCGTCGTGGCATCTCCGCATCCGGTCACCGCGGGGAGGTGATGCTCGCGCGCGAGTATCGCGGCGTGCGAGAGCGCTCCCCCTTCGTCAGTCACCAGCGCCGCCAATCGAGTGAAGTACCGCACCAACTCGGGAAGCGTGAAGCGGCAGACCAGGATTTCTCCCTCTTTCAGAGAGTCGAATGAGCCGGACTCTCGAACCACTCGGGCGGTCCCCTGCGCCCGACCCCCGGATGCGGCGATCCCACTGCATAGGAACTCTCCCGGCATCGCAACGACTGCTCCGGCCGCTCGGTAGCCATCGAGCAACCCGATCAGTTCCCGAGTCCAGGGCTGCTGCGCTTCGGACGCGGAACGTTTGCGCTCCAGTTCAACGTGCATGCCGCTCACACAGTGATCGAACAGCATGATCAGGTCGTGGGCTGAGAGCTGTTGCCAGTTCTCATTTAGGGCCGCGAAGTCCGCCTGCTTGTACGAGGGCAGGAGCGAACGAAAGTTCATGAGGCGATCGATGGCCGGTTCCATCGCCTCCCGCATCCGATGCTCGTTGACGATCGTGCGGTCTCGCTGAAAACGGAGGATCGAGCCGTACACCGTATCCAGCACGGGCTTCAGCTCGACGACCTCCTTGGCCATCGCCTTACGCAGAACGTTCAAGCCGTGTCTCGGGACGCGCCGGAATCCGACCTCAACGAGGACCAATCCTCGGGAATACGAAGTGCCTTCGTGAAACGAACACGCCGGCTGCGATGGCCAGCAGCAACAACATGCCAAGCCACAGACCCTCATCTCCGCTCGAGGTAGCTGAGGGCCGTGAGGCGACTCGCGCACGTGCCGGGGCTGCGCTCTTGACCGTCCGAACGGCGCTCTTCGTGCCGGCCGCCTGTTGCAGCGCCTTCTGAACCGTTTGCTTCTGATCGCTCGAGAGCTTGCCGAGATCGAGCACGTAGGTCCCGCTCGATGGGTCCGCTACCACCCGTCTGGTCGTCGCCCCACCCTTACCCGCCGGGATCCTCATGCTGACCGTGGCGCCGCGCTTCCCTCGGCCGACCAGAACCGTGCGCCCCTGCCAGGTCATCAGATACCCCGTCCAGTCGCCCGATCGAGTCAGCTTCAGTTCCTTATGACGGGTGACCAGCGCGGCTCGTCCCAGGGCCTCCAGCAGGTCGGCATGCGCTCCGTCCACCACGTCCGGCCCGACGATCGAAACCACACCCTGTATCTGATAGATCTGGCTGGCCGAGAGGTTCGCGGTCGTATCCACCGCGCCTCGTTGCATGTCGATTTTTGTGAGGCCGGAACCGCCCAACTTTTGCTCGACGCGCTTCGCCAGCGCGTGCAAAGCCCGGGTGAATGCGGCGGTGCCACTTCGAGCCGACGGCAGCTGAAGCAGGACGATGCGCTTCACCGCGCCCGAAGGAATGTCTCCGATCCCCGGCCAGGCGGGCAGAGGGTTGACCGCTTCAGGCGCCGACTTCCAGAGGTAGGTCGAGCTCTCACTCGCGTACGAGACCAGCGGGTCCGGACCACCGCCGGACCAGCCATAGGGATCCGTTGGCGTGCAGTTATGGAAGACCGTGAAATGAAGGTGCGGACCGGTCGAGTGGCCGCTGTTGCCGCTGACGGCGATGCGCTGCCCTTGCTTGACGCGCTGACCCTTCTTCACCAGCAGCTTACTGAGGTGCCCGTACAGCGTCACGTAGCCGCCGCGATGCGCGATCATGATCATCTTGCCGTAGCCGTGAGCGGGCATGGTCGGGTATTCCATGGCGGCGAACACCACCTTGCCGGCGGCCGCCGCGTACACCGACTGATACAGCAGGTCGTAGTCATAACCGTTGTGCCCGTCGTAGTCGAGGTACAGGCGGAGATCCGGGTTCCAGTATGCGGGGAAATCCGTGCGAACGTGCACGAGATCGGGCCGAGCTTCGGCGCCGTTTGCCGTGATCATCAGGCCGTCTTTCAAGAAGTTCGGCGAGTCGTGATCGAAATAAGAGACGATCGACGTCCAGCCGTGATAGGGCGGACTCAAAATGGGCTTGGTCGCCACTGGTTTGCCCGGGCCGTTGCAGGTTACCGGGGCGATGGAGTCCTCTGTGTTGAGATTGATCAGCGGTGTCGGACTGGCGGTAGGGGTCGCCTTCGCCTTGTGCTTCTTGTGTCGTCGCGAATGGCCTTTTGCCTCTCCCGTCGAAGCCAGGATCGCGGTCGCCTCCACCACGGGCGTCGCATGATGGGTGATTCTATGGCGCCGGCGCTCCGGAGCCGG
>DHWR01000308.1 GCA_002413265.1 Chloroflexi bacterium UBA5177 | reverse complement strand
GGCGGGTTCTACGACCACGTGAAGCCGCCGGTCGGCTCGACGCCTGCCGACATGTACGGCTTCCGCGTCCCGGCCATCGTCATCTCGCCGTATGCGAGGCACGGCTACGTGGACCACAGCTTTTACAGCTTTCCCAGCATGCTGCGCTTCGCGGAGAAGGTATTTGGGCTCAAAGCCGTCGGAAAGATTGACGGTCAGGCGAACGACATGGCAAAGGCCTTCGACTTCTCGGCAGCACCCCGATCAGCCGCGGTCCTGCCAGAGCGTAGCTGTCCGGCCAGCACGCTGCCAACTGGCCGTCCCAAGAAGACCTACATCGCCGGCGCCGCCGGTCTGGGCCTCCTGGCGGCGTTGCTCATCGCGCTCACAGCCGGATATCTGGTGGCGCGGAACAGCGAGCTGCAGAGCCGCATCGTGGCCGTCTCGCCGAGAATTCAGTACGTGGTGGCGGGAATTTTGTTGCCTGCGAGCCTGGTCTTCGCGATATTTGTGTGGAAGACCTGGTGATGCCGGGCCGGTGTAACGGACGGGAAGTGGAAGCCTATATTTCGGACGCGTGAAGTGTCCAGAGATGACCGTTTTCTGCTATACTCAAGTACGAAACAAAGGGGTTCGGCCCCAGCACGCTGAGAAGTGGGAAGGCCCCACTTCTCTTATTTTTAACTGCGAGGCGAGATGTTGGCTAGTTCTTAGCGGAACTGGCCTTTTCCATGCCCTCCGGCAGGAAAGGGGGTGGTAGCGGTGAAGACGGAGCTGGTAACCGCCATGCGGCAGCTGACTGCCGAGCGGGACCTACCGATCGAGGTCATCATCGACGCCGTGCAGAACGCACTTGCTGCTACCTACAAGCGGACCTATGCCCCCAACCAAGAGGTTCGCGTCGAGCTGGATACCGAGACCGGCGACTTCCACGTCTATGCCTTTAAGAAGGTAGTGATCAACGTGAAGGAGCCGGACGACGAGATCTCCCTCAAGGATGCGCAGGAGCTTCCCGACACGCCCGGTCTGAACGAGGTGGTCGAGGTCGAGGTGACGCCTCCGAACTTCGGCAGAATCGCCGCTCAAACCGCCAAACAAACCATCCTGCAGCGCATTCAGGAAGCCGAGCGCGACCTCATCTACGACGAGTTCGTCAACCGGGAGGGCGAAGTCCTGAACGGCATCATCGAACGCGTGGAGCCGCGCGGCATGATCGTGAACCTGGGCAAGGCAGAGTCTCTGCTGCCGCCCCATGAGCAGGTGCCGCGAGAGCGCTATCGAATCGGCCAGCGCCTGAAGGTCTATCTGGTCAAAGTGGATCGAGGAGTTCGCCTCCCGACCCTGGTCGTGTCCCGAAGCCATCGCGGGTTAGTGAGGCGGCTGTTCGAGGTCGAGGTCCCCGAGATCTTCAACGGGACCGTCGAAATGAAGGCCATCGCGCGAGAACCCGGCTCGCGAACCAAGGTCGCCGTGGCGTCGCGGCAAGAGGGCATCGACCCGGTCGGGGCCTGTGTCGGCATGCGCGGCGTTCGCATCCAGAACATAGTCAACGAGCTGAACGGCGAGAAGATCGACGTCATCGAGTGGGACGCCGATGCGGGCAAGTTCGTCGCCAACGCGCTCAGTCCGGCGCAGGCAATTTCGGTGACCGTGGATGAAGCCGACCGACGCGCCGTCGTCACCGTTCCAGACACCCAGCTCTCGCTGGCGATCGGCAAGGAAGGTCAGAACGCACGGCTGGCTGCCAAACTTTCGGGGTGGCGAGTCGACATCAAGAAAGAGTCAGACTCGCCGGTTCCGCAGCCTGCCGAGGCGGAGCCCGAGCCGGAGCCCGAGCCGCAGCCTGAGCTGGTTGCAGTGGAGGCCGAACCGGAGACCATGACCATGGAAGAGCTGCTGGAGCAGACGCCCGTGGAAGCGAAAGATGAGGCCTAGGACATGCCACCGAAACACATTCCCGAGCGCTCATGCGTCGCCTGCCGCGAGTCGAAGCCCAAGCGGGAGCTGGTGCGCGTCGTGCGCATTTCCGATCAGCTGATCGAGGTCGATCTGACAGGCAAGAAAAACGGCCGCGGCGCATATCTTTGCCCGGCTGTGGAATGCTGGGAGGCGGGAAAGAAACGCCGAGCGCTCAATCACGCATTATCAATCACCGTATCAGCGGAAAACTGGGAGATTCTTCTCGACTATGCTCGTGAGAAGCTTCCCGAAAAGAAGGTACCGACGAGAGTACCGGCGGGGGCGGGCCGATCTGGCCGCCCCACGATGACTAGCTAGAAGCCCGACAACGGGCGGCGGACTTTCGGTCCGCCTGGCAGCCACCAAGGCTGCGGGAGAGATGAATATGGCAACAACGTTCAATAGAGGTGGTAACCGTCGAGGCGGCGGAGCAGGACGCCGAGGTCCAGGCGCTCGACGTGGCCCGGCACAGGAAGCGCCGGCGCGTCCAGCTCCGGCTCCGCGTCCGACCTCGATCGAGGTTCCGGCTGCCCTGTCCGTCAAAGATCTAGCGGAGAGGATGGGGCTGACGCCGGTCGACATCATCAAAGATCTGATGAAGAACGGCGTGATGGCGACCATCAATCAGGAGCTCGATTTTGATACCGCATCCATCGTCGCTGGGGACTTCGAGGTCGAGGTCGTCGAGGCCAAGCCGATCATCGAGGAGATCGAAGAGCAGGAAGAGATCGAGGAAGAGGACGAATCACTGCTGGTGGAGCGACCCCCCGTCGTGACCATTCTGGGTCACGTCGACCACGGCAAGACGCTTTTGCTTGACGCCATTCGATCCACGAAGGTCGCCGAAAAGGAAGCCGGGGGCATCACCCAGCACATCGGCGC
>DHWR01000092.1:3999-5418 GCA_002413265.1 Chloroflexi bacterium UBA5177 | reverse complement strand
TGGTGCGGTGGCGGCACCCAGTTCGGGGCACCATCCAGCCCAGCGAATTCATCGGCCTGGCCGAGCGTACAGGCTTGATTCAGCAGATCACCGTCTGGGTTCTCGAGCAGGCACTGCGCCAGTGTGTGGCCTGGCGGGACGACGACAAGCTTGACGTCTCTGTGGAGATCAACCTCTCGGCTCGCAATCTGCATGATTACGCGATGGTGGACACGATTTCAGGCGCCATAACCGGCTTCGGGGTGAAGGCCTCCTCGCTCGGCGTTGAGATCACGGAAACCACCGTCATGGCGGATCCGGAACGGGCGCGCGACATCCTGCTGCGGCTGCACGAGATGGGAGTGAGAATAGCCATCGACGATTTTGGGACGGGATATTCGTCGCTCGCTTACCTGCGTCGCCTGCCGGTGGACGAGGTCAAGATCGACCGTACCTTCGTAAGGGATATGGTCCGCTCGGACAGCGACCGAAATATCGTCCGAGCGACCATCGATCTGGCCCATGACCTAGGACTAGCTGTCGTGGCCGAAGGGGTGGAGGACGTCGAGACGGTCGAAATGCTTCGTGGCTTGGGCTGCGATCGGCTTCAAGGCTTCTACGTGGCCCATCCACTGCCGCCTCGAGAGCTAAAAGAATGGCTACAAAACAGTGGATGGGAGTGAGCTACTCCGGCGTCACATACGCGGCGGTAAGTCCTCCGTCCACCGAGAAGGTAGCCCCGTTCACGTAGCTGGATTCGTCCGAGGCCAGAAATAGGGCCGCGTTCGCTATCTCGACCGCCCGAGCAGGCCGCCCGGCTGGAATGTGAACCATCCGACGCTGCCGCTTCACGGGATCGGACAGGATGGTTCGGAGGAGCGGGGTATCAACCGGGCCGGGACAGAGGGCGTTGGCGCGGATGTTCTGGCGAGCAAACTCGACGGCGATCTCGCGGGTCATGGACAGGACCCCACCCTTGCTCGCCGTGTAGGCGATTTGAGGAGTAGCCGCCCCGACCAAAGCCACGAAGGAGGCCACGTTGATGATGGAGCCGCCCCCCGCTCGCTGCATCGCGGGGATCGCGTACTTGCAGCCGAGGAAGACGCCTTTCAGGTTGATCTCCATGACCAGATCCCACACGTCTTCCGAGGTGTCCGTGACGGATGCGTCGGCGTCCGGGAAGATCCCGGCGTTGTTGAACATGACGTCGAGCTTTCCGTAACGTTCTTCTGCAGTCTTCACGAGAACGCTCACCTCGGTGGCTCGGGAGACGTCGGTGCGAAGGAAGATCGCCTGGCCACCCGCCTCTTCGATCTGAGCGGCGGTTTGTTCGCCGCCTTGCTCGTTGACGTCTCCGATGACGACCTTGGCGCCCTCTCGGGCGAATATCAAGGCCGCCTCGCGACCGATGCCCGAACCGGCCCCGGTGATGACCGCAAC
>DHWR01000092.1:3610-3753 GCA_002413265.1 Chloroflexi bacterium UBA5177 | reverse complement strand
ACCTCATCGAACTTGCGCTGCTCGGTTCGCAGGAAGTGGAGATAGTGGTCCACGACGTCAGCGCCGAACGCTTGGCGCGCGAGTTCGCTATGTTCCAGCCCGGCCGTGGCGTCGCGAAGGTTCATGGGAACCGCCGGGAGCTG
>DHWR01000092.1:2529-3343 GCA_002413265.1 Chloroflexi bacterium UBA5177 | reverse complement strand
GCGGCGATGGCTGCCGCGTAAACCAAGTATGGGTTGGCGTCGGCGCCCGGGATACGACACTCGATGCGCAGTGAGGAGCCGTGGCCCACGACACGAAAGCCGGCGGTTCGGTTGTCGTAGCTCCAGGCGACGCCGGTGGGCGCGAACGAACCCGCTTGATAGCGCTTATACGAATTCACATAAGGCGCATAGAAGCTGGTGAAGGCTTGAGCGTGTTTCATCCAGCCTCCCAGGAACCGGCGGAATGTTGGGCTCGCGTGTGCGGGACCTAGCTGTTCCTCACCAGGGAAGGCTGCGCGCTTACCGTCTCGGTCCCAGAGCGAGAGATGGACGTGCATGCTGGAGCCCGCCAGCTTCTCGTCCCACTTGGCCATGAAGCTGACCGATCGGCCCTGCGCGTACGCGATCTCTTTGGAGGCGTGCTTGTAGATGACGTTGCGGTCGGCCTGGGTCAGAACGTCGCTGTACTCGAGGTTTATCTCCTGCTGTCCGGGTCCCCATTCGCCCTTGCTGAACTCGACCGGGACGCCGCTGTTGTCGAGCGCATAGCGGATTGCGCCGACCAGGCTCTCTTCCTTGGTGCCTTGAAAGATGTGATAGTCCTCGATGTAGCTGCCCATGGTCTCGAGCTCGTGGTAGCGCTTGCGGCGAGCCGTGTCGAAGCTGTCGTTGAAGACGTAAAGCTCGATCTCCGAGCCGCCCATGACGGTGAATCCCGCGGCGGCGGCTCGCTCCAGCTGGCGCTGCAGGATGCGGCGAGGCGAGACCTCGATCGGAGCATCCCCGGACTCGGCGAAGAGATCGCATACCACCA
>DHWR01000092.1:0-2249 GCA_002413265.1 Chloroflexi bacterium UBA5177 | reverse complement strand
GTGAAGCTGTAGCCCGGCACGGGGTCCATCTCCATGTCGCAGGCGAGCAGGTAGTCGCAAGCGTGGTAGCCGTCACGGATCGCGTGCTCCATGAAGAAATGGCCGGTGATGCGCTTGCCCATCAAGCGGCCATACATGTCGGGGAAGACGGCGAGAACGGTTTCGATCTCGCCGGCTTCGATGGCCGCGCCTAATTGCTCGCGGGTCATCATCCCCGGCGCCGAGTCGCGAGCCATCATCTCCCCCTCAGCGGATTCGTGCCCGCCGCCTCGATCAGTCGACGGCTATGTAAACGTTCTTAACCTCGGTGTAGAGGTCCAGGGCCCGCATGCCCAGCTCGCGCCCGATGCCACTCATTTTGTAGCCCCCGAAAGGAGCCTCGACGTGAACCGATTGGTTGCTGTTGATGCTCAAGACGCCGGCGCGGACCCGCCGCATCACTCTGATGGCTCGACCGATGTCTCGCGTCCAGATCGATCCCGACAGGCCGTACTGGGTGTCGTTCGCGAGGCGTACTGCGTCGTCCTCGTCGCGGAACGGGATGACCCCGACCACTGGTCCGAAGATCTCCTCCTGGGCGACGCGCATGGAGTTGTTTACGCCGGTCAGAACGCCGGGCATTAGAAAGTAGCCGTCACGCAGGGCGGCGTCCGTGGGCCGGGTCCCTCCAATGGCCAGGGTCGCGCCCTCCTGCTGTCCAAGCTCGACATAACCTTCGACGCGACTCAGCTGCTCCTGGGAAATGAGCGCGCCGATCTCCGTATTCTTGTCGGTTGGGTCTCCGACTCGCAGCTTCGAGACGCGCTCGACCAGGGCTGCGTTGAACCGGTCGGCGATGGACTCATGGACGAAGAAGCGTGATCTGGCGCAGCAGTCTTGACCCGCGTTGGCGAAGACGGAATAGACGCTCTTGTCGACGACCGAGTCGACGTCGACGTCCTCAAACACGATGTTGGGACTCTTTCCGCCGAGCTCCAACGAGACGCGCTTTATGCCGTCGGCGGCCGCCTTCATCACGATCTTGCCGACCTCGGTCGACCCGGTAAAGGCGATCTTGTCTATGCCCGGATGGTGAATCAGCGCGTTGCCGCTGGTCTCGCCTCGTCCCGGGAGAACACTCAGCACGTCCTCGGGGAGTCCCGCTTCATACAGGATCTCGCCTAAGGCCAGAGCGGTCAGGGGAGTTTGCTCCGCCGGCTTGAGGATGGTGGTGCAGCCGGCAGCGAGTGCCGGTCCCAGCTTCCAGGCGGCCATGACGATGGGGAAATTCCACGGGATGATCTGGGCGCAAACCCCGACCGGCTCGCGCAAGGTGAGGTCCAATCCCGGAGCCGACACAGGGATGGTTTCGCCCATGATCCGGGTCGCCGAGCCGGCGTAGTACTCGAAGCAGGCGGCGGCGCCGAGGACCTCGCCCAGGGAATCGGTGATGGTCTTCCCGCTGTTTCTGGTCTCGAGCTCGGAGAGCTCCTTGGAGCGCTCTCGAATGAGGGCCGCAGCCTTGAGGAGCACGCGCCCTCGGCGGGCCGCGGTGAAAGTAGGCCATTTGCCGGCCTCGAAGGCGCGCCTAGCAGCGATGACGGCGCGATCTACATCCTCGGGTCCCGCCTCCGCCACACGGGCGATGACCTCGCCACGCGCGGGGTTGAAGGTCTCGAAGGTCGTCCCCTGGGAGCGCTCTCTGCGGCCGCCGATCAGGAGCCCTTCGGTGCTCAGGGTTTCAGTGGTCATGGCCTATCCCTTCGTCTCGCTCGATGGTATCAGCCGACCCAGGCGCAGCCATTCCAGAAAGCCGTGAGGTGCGGCCTGGGCCAGCGACGTAGTAGCACGTCGATTTCTTGTGCCTCCGGGATCGAGCTATCCAGGAATACCTGAATATCGGCCTGGTCAACTCGAGTCCAGATGCGCTTGGCGGCAGGCGCTGTGGAGCCCGCTTCGAGTAGCGTCAGCGTGCCGCTGCAGCAGCGGTGGCGGCTGGGCCAGATGTATAGAGATCCTCCCCCACCTCGTACGAAGTCTTTGGCAGCGTCCGGAAGAGTGACTAGGGGAGACATACCAGGAATAGTCACGGACGACGTGCTCTGCTTCTGCTCATCATGCGGTTTCAGATTCGCGTCGCGCCTCATCGCGGCGGTCTGCGATGATCTCATCGGCCAGGCTGATTCCATCCGGGACTCTGCAGCTGAAGCGGGCTTGCAGGCGATCCAAGATTGTTGCCCGGCTTTCGAGGACGAGGCATCCGTCCGTGA
>DHWR01000261.1:7676-9356 GCA_002413265.1 Chloroflexi bacterium UBA5177 | reverse complement strand
GCAACCCTCGATCCTGTGAGACAAAGGATCGGCCGCAAGCTTACCTGGGGTTCAATTGCCGTCATCGCCACGCTGACGGTTCTCGGCCAGGTCTTCTTTCTCTGGCACGCGGCCGGCACTGGGACGTTGACGAGCGCCTCCGTCGTATCTCACCACGGAACGTTCGCCCATCGGGTTGAGACGGCAGTGAGCGGAGCACTGGGGGCGAGCGATCGACACGTCCGCCGGTTCCGAGTGACCTCAATCGAGACGAGTCCCTCGACCCCTCGGCTCAAAGCCGTACGCATTACATGGGCGCTAAATCGGGCTCCGAGCGCGGGCACCGTTGGCAACGGTGGAATGCTGGACGCGTACAGCATCGCACGCAGCCTCTACACTGCCGGGCTTCCCATTGGGACTGTGCAGCTGGCCGGCACGTATTCAGAGGGGCAATCGAAGTCTGAGAAGACCGTCATGCGGCTTTCCATGACTCGCAAGGTCGGGCGGATCATAAGTCAGGCTGGGTGGGACACGATGGATCCACAGACCGTTTGGCCGCTTTTCGCGCGACAGTACGTGGCTCGAGGTTTCGAGCCCTTGCCCAGCTACTAGCTAGTCGCGGCTCCCGGTACGGCCACTACCTTCGCCTGCCCTTTAAAGATCCAGCGCGCGGCCCTCCTTTACCAGATCTACCGCACGGCCTGCGGATACCTCGTCGTATGCGGCATCCGCAGGCCGTCTCCCTGCGTGAACACGGCGTCTGTATGCAGCTACTGCGCGCCGTAAAGCGTAACCTTGTCGAAGTCTGGTCCTAGCCCACTCGAGTTGGAGAAGGCAACGCTGTTGCTCCTGTTCGCTAACGTGACCGGCAGGGTGAGAGTTCCCACGACATTTGCCCCGCCCGTAGGCCAGAACTGAATCGGCGGAGATACGACCTGTCCGTTTACGGTCATGGTTGCGCTTCGGTACGTTGAGTCCGGATTCGTGTAGGAGATTTGGAGCGTAAAGGCGTTCGCGCCCCATCCGAGCAGAGAAAAACTGACCTGCCCCGTGCCCGAAATCCCTGTAACTTTTAATCCGCCCGAGCAGGCCGTGCAGGCCACCACGCTTGCGCCACCACTGATTGAAGCGCTTTCGGCTTCCTGGCTCCGACTGCCTTGCGACACTTGAACGTCGTCGATGGAAAGCGGCCCCGAACCGGGATTCGAAAACTTGATGGTGTGGTATCCGCTCTGCAGGGCCTGCCCCTGAATGGCGACTGTGTAGATGTTTGTGCCAGAGGACGGGAACGCAACCGGGAAACCTGCGCCGCCGTCAATGCTTACGTTTGCGGTAATAGTGCTGGCAGTCCAGTTGTTGTAGTAAACGGTCATGTCGTAAGGCCCGTATCCGTCTGTCTGCACTTGGTTGAATTGCATGCTCGCACCGGCAGGCATATTTATTTGTACCCCTCCCGAGCAAGCAGAACACGCTTGAGCCCATGATCCGCCCCACGAGGCTCCGAACGAGTTCGCGGGTGACTCCGCTTCGTACTGAGCGGACATTCGCAAGAGCTGAATGCGGTCTATGTCTGGCCCGGTGCTACCCGGGTTGGTCAAGGCGATCGTATTGTCACCACTGTTCAAATGGATGATGGCGCGCCCAGTCCCCAAACTTCCTGGAGTACCCGAAGCAGGGAAGGAGAGACTCGTGGTAGATGGG
>DHWR01000261.1:0-7533 GCA_002413265.1 Chloroflexi bacterium UBA5177 | reverse complement strand
GGATATAGGTAGGACACCGTAATCTGGTAGTTTCCCTCGCTGCCCACGTTTACCTGATTGAACTGCAGCTTCCCGGTCGCGCTGATGCCTGAGACCTTCTGTCCGCCCGAGCAAATGGAGCAACTGGCCACTACCGCGGGCGCAGTAACGGTGTTGGCGGCCGCCTCCGCCTCATACGACATCGAGACCGGCAGGTCCCGAGCGATGTTCCACGCATCGGGCGATCCCCAGCCTGTCACGGGATCCCAGCCCGGCTCAGCGCCCCAAATCCCGTTATCGCCAACCGTGACGTCGTGAAACGGAGTGTACGGCTGGCTATTATCGCCTAGGGCATACAGAGTCGGATTTACGAACCCGAGAATCGGCCTATTGTGCTGAGTCACGTATTGATTGAGTAGTGCCATAATCCCTGCCCAGAGCGGCGTGGCAAGACTTGTTCCATCGCCCGCCGGAGCGGTTCCCCTGGGGATCGCGTCGCCCGTGCAAGTCGCGTTTGTGCCGTAACAGATGAACTGCCCGGTGCTGGGGTCAGCGTCAGCCGCTACGTCCGGGAATCCCCTTGCATTCTGCGCGGGGTCGACGTTCGGCGTAGACGCTTGCCAGCTGGGTCTCCCGTACACGCCACTGTACCCGCCTCCTGACGTTCTGGGCTCGGTAATGCCATCAATCACTACCGTACCGGCGTTCCACACCTTCTCACCCGGGTACCCTCCGTTAACAGCAGCTGAAAATGTTGTGCCTCCGACGCTCGTTACGTACCAGCTCGCCGACGGGTAGAACACGCCTTGCCGGTCTTCGCAGAATTGCCCGTTATCTCCGGATCCGAAGAGGTAGTCGTGGCCCGTTGCAGTGTTCGTCTTCAGGATTGTTTCTATTGCCCCCATTACAGGGCTGGGTTGTCCAGTCGAAGTCAGCTCGCAGTCGATGCCATAGCTATTTGAGATCTGCCAGTTATTGCTGGAGTCAGTACCGGCTTCGTTCAGCGCGTTTTGAACTCCACCCGTCGTTGCAGCTCCGTTACTGTCCACGGATACCTCGTAGAAGTCGATGGTCGCGCTCGGGGCCAGTCCGCTGGAAGCTTCCACATCCTCCCCGGCTTCCGGAACGGACGTTCCGGTCGCGGACAGATCGGCCGGGGCAAACACCTTGAGGCGACCGTTGCCAACCGTTGCCACGCTCGCCCCCGTAACCGAGTTAAAACGCTGCAGCGTTGAGTCGGATGGCGGAGCGGCCGCCAGCGTGATGGCGATGTGCTGGCCCGTGCCCGTGTATCCCTGATTCCATAGCGGGTTAACGTCATAAGCGTTGGCAAAATCTTGCGGGTAGTACGGGCTTACGTTGTGGGCGATCCCGTTAGTCAGGTTCTGCACTCGAGGATAGTCATCAAGCCCGGAAATGCTCTCGAGCTCGCTCGCTACGCCCCCTGGCACAGTTGGATCTTGGGCAGGTGCGTAGAAAGTTGCGGTCTTTCCATTGATCTGCGTCGAGTAATCGTTGATGACCACATGGAGCATGGTTTCGGTTTGGGCAGTCGAACCTCTGGCATCTACCAGTATGCGATTTGGGTACGTTCGCACGACCGAGAAGCCGTTGGACTGAAGCCATGCTTTCACGTCGCCCTCTTGAGTCTCGGTGGGGTTATACTGGTCGTTTGCCTGTTGCTGAGTGAGACTAGTTCGATACTCTCGGGACGTGGCTATCTCTCTGACCTTGAGAAACTGGTCGACAGCCGCCGGGTTGCGGAGGCGGAGCACGACGGCTAGCGACAGGGTGTCAGTCGCCCGGTGATAACCGATCAGAACCGCGTGGCCGCTTGCAACCTCCGCTGGTACGTAGCCCGGAAGGGCTGAACTGTCGGTTCCTAGCGCGGAGGCGACTCTGATATGCGCAGTAAGAGGCGCCAGGGCTCCGCTCAACGCCATACCGGTAAGGATGATTTTGCGAAGGCGCGAGGACAAGAGATTCTCCTTTGAAAGGAAGTTGTCAGGTCGCGCAGATTGTAGCTAAACGATTCACTATCTGTCTATACGCGATGCCGGGTATTGATACGCTTTGTTGCATAAACAGGCGGGGCAGTCTAGGAACGCTGGGGTGCGGCAAGCAGCATCAATACGTTTTGCTTAGGTGAAGGGCCTCAGGTCTTTCGGATCTCTTCTTCCGAGCGGGGTCGTCTGTAGATGGCTACTAAAATCCGGTACTTGTTTGCACTTCTGTTAGCCCTTCCTCAAATTGTGGACGGCTCCGCAAGGCCGCACCCAGCACTCGCCTCACGCGTTCTTCCTGCAAATCCATCTCCTGTCGTGTACGGTGACTGGGAGTTCCCGCTGACGCTCAACGCTCTTCGGATGCAGCAGGACTCGGCGAGGAACCTGAGTGAACTGATTTTTCTTCCACTGGTCGCCGCTGACCCAGAGGGTCGGCTTGTTCCGAGGCTCCTGCAGAAAGTGCCAAAGGTGGCCAACGGGGAGATCCAAAACGGGGGTAAGCGCGTCGTGCTGACACTCCGACACGGCATGCGGTGGTCAAGCGGAGCGCCGGTGACGAACCGTGACGTGCTGTTCGGTTGGCGCATTGCGATGGACGCTGCAACTGGACCGTTTTGCGCCGGTACCTGCGACCACATCGTGTCGATCACTCTCAAAGGCCGCTATATGGTCGTTCTTCACCTGACCCGGCCGTGGGGCCCGCTGCTCAGAATCGGTCTCCCACCGGTTTACCCACACGCATGGCACGCTCTGGGCGGAACGCCTAGCGCAGCGGCGCAGACGCTAGGCAAGGACCCGTCTTTCAATTATCTAAGCGACCGCTACTGGAGTGACGGGCCCTATCGGGTCACATCCTACAAAAAGGACGATCACATCACCTTTTCTCGGATGCAGTACTTCGCTCTGCGCCACCAGGGTCACTTTCCGACTCTCATCTTTCGCTTCTACGGCAGCCGGCAGGTGCTAATTGAGAAGGCGGCGAGCGGCGCGGTCAGCATCGGCGGTGGATACTCTGCCTATGACCTGAAAGAGCTCGAGAGCGCGGGTCTGAGCAGCCAGCTCCGGTTGCAGCCGTCCCTGAACCTCGACCACGTCGAATTCAATGTCCTAGACAAGACGGTCGCAGGCGTACCAAACCCGGTCGTGTCGAATCGTGTCCGTCAGGCGTTGGCCCTAGTGGTCGATCGCACGAGTATGGTGTCCTCGACACTCGGTCTGTCCGCACCTGCCGCTACTCGATTTGCCGCCTCCGGCCCGCTGCTAGTGCCCTTCCAACTCCCTGAATCAGGCGCCAAACCCACAGCCGGTAACTGGGCCCCGCCACGGCGAAAATTTGTCTCGAGCACAACGTTACAAGCGCAGGACGCCAGGAAACTGCTTTCGCAAGCGGGGTTCCCACACGGTTTCACGCTCGATCTTCACACGGACAAGTCACTCGATGACCCCGAGCTGAAGATTCTGACGAAGAACTGGGCACAGATCGGCGTTCGGGTGAATGTGGTGGAGATGCGTCCGTGTTTCCCGTGCACGCCGTTCGCCGACCTCTACGTAGGAAAGTTCGAGGCGGCGCTGTTCACCGCGCACCTAGGAACCGATCCGGCATCGATCGGTTCGTGGGTCGGTAGCCAATTCATCGACCGCACAAAACCTCGGCCCGTCGCGGGCTGTGAAGACCCTGAGCAGTGCGACTACAGCAATCTGAACTTCTCAGGTATCCAAGACTCGGTGGTGGATTCATCGCTTCGCGAGGGTCTAAGCACGCTTGATGAGGGGCAGAGGGCGCGAGCCTACTGGCAGCTGCAGAACAGAATGATCAGGCAGGCGTACTGGGTGCCGCTGTTTTTCCTGCCTACCGTGGCGACGGCCAAGCCCGGGATCAAGGGCTTCACAGGACACCCGGATCCGGGATCACTGTTCTGGAACGTCGAGTCGTGGACGAGAGTGAAAGGGTAGTCCATCAGGCGGTTGCCAGCCTGGCCTTCACCACTCTTGGCTGATTCTGCTTCAGTGCTTCAGCTCCTGTCTAGGAACCGATCACTCAGCTCTAGGACGGGTTGTACGTCGCCGGCAGGGGCTTCTTCGCCCGGACGTCCCGGCGTACCTCCACCAGCAATCTGAAATGCTGGCATCGAAAGTGGTAATTTCGTATGTGCTCTATCTGGACAGAGGGCGGGAGGGATCCAATGAACGCGGTGGAGTCGAAGGCTGTGCGAGTCAACATTCCTCGCGCACTGCTGAACCGGACGGGAAACCAGCGCTGGGTAGAGGTGCACGGCGCCACCATTCGTGAGGTCATCAACGCACTGGATGCAGCCTATCCTGGTCTCAAGTTCAATCTTTGTTTTGAGACAGGTGAGCTTCGGCAGTTCGTCAACATCTTTGTCCAGGGAGAGGACGCTCGGGCTCTTCAGGGATTGGACACACCCGTTCCCCCCGGCGCGACGGTTTATCTCATTCACTCCATCGCCGGTGGCTGATCCGGCTTCGAAAGGCAGTTGCACGTGAGTACGAACTATCCATCGGAAACCACCCTCTTACTGGCCGGCACCAAGCGCGGGCTCTTCCTCCTCAGCTCTCAGGACCGTAAATCCTGGAAGGTCGATGGCCAGTTGTTAGCCGGGACGCGCGTCTATAACGCGAGCTACGACCAACGAAATGGGCGCATGTACGCGGCCGACAACGGAGACTTCTTCGGGTCCTTCTTGCGCTACAGTGATGATCTCGGTGAAACCTGGCAGGAGCCCAAGCAGGGAATCCAGTTCCCCGAAGACGGCGGCCTCAAACTCACCAACATCTGGACCATCGTGGCGGGCAGAAAAGACGAGCCGGACACGGTGTATGCAGGCGTCGATCCTGCAACTCTCTGGGTCAGCCAGGACCGAGGCGAGACCTGGGAGCCGAATCAGGGTCTTCTCAACCACCCGACCCGCTCGAACTGGAATCCGGGCGCCGGCGGCCTCTGCCTTCACTCAATCGTCCCCGACTACAGCAACTCGCAGAGAATGTGGGTCGGTATCTCGGCGGTGGGCTGCATGCGCACCGAAGACGGCGGCACGACCTGGACGCACCACAACCGCAACACGCGCGCCGACTTCTTCCCGGAAAACAGATATCCGGAGTATGGGCAGTGTCTGCACCGCCTGCTGCAACACCCGACAAAACCGGACGTGCTGTATCAGCAGAACCACTGCGGCATTTACAAAAGCATGGACGCCGGTGAAAACTGGATCGATATTCAGCGCGACCTGCCTTCGCAGTTTGGCTTTCCGATCGCGCTCGACTACAACAATCCGGATACCGCCTTCGTGATCGTGGAAGGGGATGCCCGAAACAACATCGACGACCAATTCACCGTGTATCGGACGAAGGACGGCGGCGATAGCTGGGACCGCTCGACCAACGGCCTGCCATCTGGTCCGGGCGTCCGGTTGGGCGTCCTGCGACACGGGATGTGCAGTGACACGGCTGATCCCAGTGGCGTGTACGTCGGAACCAATACCGGGCAGATATTCGGCAGTACGAACGCAGGTGACAGCTGGGAGCTGATAGCGGACTACCTACCCGCGGTCTACTCGGTGAATGCCGTGGTTCTCGACTCGTAACGCCCGGCACGCGGACGGGCATGCTAGGCTTCGCCGTGAAGCATGGCCGCTGATTTCTCGCAGCTGCTCGGCCGCATGGCGAGCCTTCGGGTTCTCGTGCTTGGCGACATGGTCGCGGACGAGTACATCACCGGCCGGCCCGAGCGCATTTCGCGCGAGGCTCCAGTACTCATCCTCACGCACAGCGACACCTTCGTTCGGCCCGGCGGAGCCACCAACGCCGCGTTCAACTTTAGCCGCCTCGGCGCCCGGACTAGAGTCGTTGGCGTCATCGGCGATGACGAGATGGGGCGGCACTTACAGTCGGCACTGACAAGCCTTGGTATCGCCACCGATGGGCTCGTCGTGGATCCTGGACGCCCGACCTCGACCAAAACCCGCATCCTGGCCAAGGGCACGCAAGAGGTCCAGCAACAGATAGTCCGCATCGATCGCGTCGATGAGCGAGACGTTACGGGATCAGTGCGTGACCGCATGATCGACTCGGCGATTCGTGCACTTCGCGAGGTCGACGCTCTCCTCATATCGGACTACGAAAACGGCGTCATAGGAAGCGAGATCATAGAGGCCTGTCTCCCTGAGGCACGCAGGCAGGGAGCAAGCGTGACCGTCGATTCCCATGGCGATCTCCTCAGGTTCAAAGGCGTCACGGCTGCTACCCCTAACCAGCCCGAGGCGGAGAGCTCGCTCGGACGTCCCCTTCGGACTGAGGCGGACGTGGTCGCGGGCGGCAGCGAGCTGCTGGAGGCCATGGAGGCCCGAGCCATTCTCATCACCCGCGGCAGCGAGGGTATTGCACTGTTCGAACGCAGCCACGCCCCCTACCTTCTCCCGGTTTCGCTGGCGACCGAGCTGGAGGTTGTGGACCCGACGGGAGCAGGCGACACAGTCTCCGCAGTTTTCTCCCTGGCGGTGACCGCAGGTGCGAACATGCGCGAGGCGGCCTATATCGCCAATATTGCCGGCGGGGAAGTCGTTCGCCGCGTTGGCGCCGCCGCGCTTAACCGAACGGAGCTCGAAACGGCGCTGGGTCGCACCCGCCTGGCCCGGCCATCAGCCTGATCTCGTCGTCGAAATCATGGACCGCATCCGCAACGCTCTCCGAGCGGATACGGGAACCATGCTCCAGCTGGACGCGGACGAAAAGAATCTCCGCGTGGCTGCGTCTCTAGGGTTGCGTGAGGAGGAGACGCGTCGCGTAGCTATTCCGGTGGGACGAGGGTTCGCCGGGAGGATCGCAAAGAGCGGTCAGCCACTGATCGTCGAGAACAGCGCAGACGTAAACCCCGTAAGCCCCTGGCTCCGAAGAGATGTTACCTCGGTGATGGGCGTGCCCGCTCGTCGTCGAGGGAAAGACCGTGGGCGTCATTCACGTCGGCTCGCGGCGGAGGCGCCGGTTTACTGAGAACGACCTGGCTCTTCTTCAGCTCGTCGCCGATCGTGCCGCCACCTTTATGGAGCGGTTGCGGCTCCAGCAGGCAGAGCGCGAGGCCCACAAAGAGGCGGAAGCTGCGCGCACACGCTCGGCATTTTTGGCCGAAGCTAGCCGCGTACTCAACTCGTCCCAGGACTACCGAACCACACTCTCCAACGTTGCGCGTCAGGTCGTGCCGGGCCTCGCCACCTGGTGCGTGGTCGATGTACTGGAGACGGACGGGACCCTTCAGAGGCTGGAGATAGCTGAGTCGGATCCAAAGAGGCAGTGCTGTCTGTACCAGGACAAGGGGATCGGCATTCCGTCCGGTGATTTGTCGCGCATCTTCGAGCGCTTCAAGCGGGGATCGAATGTCTCCGAGGCAGTCCCCGGCTCTGGCATCGGTCTCGCCGGCGTAAAACACATCGTCGAGCAGCACGGCGGCTCCATTGAAGTCGAAAGCCGGGAAGGCGAAGGATCGACCTTCACTGTTCGCCTGCCCCTCTCCTCGGCGAAGCTCTTATACACATCT
>DHWR01000087.1:4126-5110 GCA_002413265.1 Chloroflexi bacterium UBA5177 | reverse complement strand
ACGTCCCTTGACCTTGCCATGGCTAGCTTGGAACGATCCCCAAGCCGCACCGGCGTCCCATGTCTGGCGACTGCCACCACGTCCGTAATCGTCAATGGTTGACAGTCTATAGTGAGGATAGTCATCGAACGGGCTTGGACCGGGAGGTGGCGAGGCGCAAAGCGCCTCATCCTAGCACAGTAAATGGCGTGGCTCCGCCGCCTTGCATGGGTCGACCCACTGCCTGCAACGTTGAGGAAATATGGCAAAACCGCGTATCGGTATTACCTGTCATGGCTTCCATGAGCCCATCGTTCGTTCTGCCGTGGGGCAGCAGTATGTCGACGCTGTGCTCGCCGCCGGCGGAGCGCCCATTGCGCTGCCGCTGGGGTTGGATGACGAGAGCCTGGACGTTGTGTACGACATCATGGACGGCTTGCTTTTGCCGGGTGGAGACGACGTGGCGCCCGAGCGCTACGGCCATCCACGTCACCCCCTGCTCGGACTCGTGCATGATGCCCGTGACGATCTAGAGCTCACGATGGCACGCCGGGCACTGAAGGACGATCTGCCGATCCTCGGGATATGCCGTGGTATTCAGGTGCTTGCCGTGGCGGCCGGCGGCACTCTGTATCAGGACATTCCGTCGGAGATAGAGGCGATCGTGGGACACGACGTGCGGGAATACGGTCGCGACCACCTGTGCCATCAGGTCGAGATCGAACCAAACAGCCGGCTCGCTCAGAGTCTAGGTACGACGTCCAGCACGGTCAACAGCTTTCATCACCAATCGGTGCGCGACGTCCCCAAGGGTTTTGTCGTTACCGCGCGCGCAGACGATGGAGTCGTGGAAGCAATCGAGGCTCCGGGCAGCCACTTTGTACTGGGCGTGCAATGCCATCCAGAGGGGATGTGGCGGACCACTGCCCCGGAATTCGCGCACCTCTTCTCAGCCTTCGTCCAGGCGGCCGCGCAGTACTCTGCTCGCCGGTGATCTTAGCGCGG
>DHWR01000087.1:1523-3912 GCA_002413265.1 Chloroflexi bacterium UBA5177 | reverse complement strand
TTTACCGAGCCCTGATCACCTTCGACGTACTCACCGCATGGTGTCCCAGCGAATCGATTACCTCGACGCGGGTTTTGAAAGTGCCGGCGTGCGGGAACGTGTACAGCGGCGAGGTCTTCGAGGCTTTCAGCGTCTTAGTGCCAACCTGCCACTGATACTGCACGACGTGTACTCCCTTCAGGCCGTGGAAGCTAGCCGCTAGACGGATACGCGAGCGAGCGGCGACGCTGCTCGTCTTCACCGTAACGGTCGGCTTGTCGTCGAACCAGTCGAAGATCCGCTTCAGCACCTGCGATCGCGTGGCAAAGCCGGTGTTGTCGTTGATGCCCGCAAAGTCGAATGAGAAGAAAACCGACCTTCCTGCATACGTGGCCTTGCTTGCAAGAGTTGGCTCGTTGCTCGACACGATCCCCACATCCGGGCCTCCGAGACCGGTATCGGGTACCTGGAGCACTGCCTGGCCGTAGGCGCACCGCAAGGAATCACAGCCGCTTATGGGGGCCATTCCCGTCACGCCCACAAATCCATCGCCGAAGTCTGTCTCAACGCTCTGACTGAAAGTCCCGATATTGTCGCCGACTCCATCACCCTTGTTGCTGAAGTCGATCGGCTTCATTCCGGAAAACAGGTACGTGTTCTTCACATTCTGGGGCAGGTCCGGAATCTTGGTGCTCGGTTGAGGTGGCGAAATTCCGCCGACTTTTTTCTTGTCGTTGCTGGCGTTGTCGTATGCGCTCAGCTGATGCAGATCTGAACCGAGGAGATAAATGGCCCAGTACGGGTCCGATATGTCTACAGTCAGGCCAGTCAAGAAAACTCGTCCCCCTGTGTCCAGATACTGGCGGATTGCGGTCACGTCGAGGGAGCCCAACGCGCCTTCCAGTGCCTGGGGATTGTCATTCTGTTTGGCGAACCCATTGAGGTTTGCGCCGGTGAACACAATGACAGCCTGCGCAGGTTTCAGGTCAGCCAGTGTCGGCGGGCCCAGCTTCGCATCATTCCAGTATGTATATGATTTGCCGATGCTGGTGACTGCATCCCGGAAGTATTGGTCGACGCTCACATGTTTGACCGGATCCTTAGAGGGCGGCGACTGGAAACGGCTACCCGTAGCGTCGAGCAGAAATACGCTTCCAGCTGTTATCGGCTGATGAACGGCGCGCAGAAAGTAGGACACATGGAGGGACTGGCCTCCGTGAGTGAGTGTGACGAAGCCGTCAACGTTGCCTGCCGGCGCTGAGGCCGATGGCGTGATCTGCACGGGTACATTGACGTTGCCGCCCGAAGGCAGCTGAACATGTGACGGGACGGAGATCTTGGCGCTACCTGCACCTTCGACCGGCTCCACGGAAATCTGCCAGTCGCCGGACGAACCGGCGCTGTTTAGCAGTAGGTTGCCATTGAGTGGCGACGTCGTCAGCGCCGTGTTCACCTGCCCGAAGGTCAGCGACGGAGGAGATAGATACGCGGTGGCAGCCACTGCGTTGTTGACATCGAGGAGGCCCGAACCCTGTTCGGTGATCGGCGGTTCAGATTGATCGGACAGGCTCTCCTTCACCACCCGGTCTGTGGTCTGAACCAGAACGGACTTCACCGTGTCCGGAGTCCATTTCGGATGCTTTTGCAAAAGCAGGGCAACGGCACCCGCGACATGAGGAGCCGAGAAGCTGGTGCCGTCGGCGCTCGCGAACCCGCTGGCGTTGTAAAGCTCCGAGTTCGGAATGCTGCTTTCCGTCGCCGAGTAAATGTCCTGTCCTGGCGCCACTAGATCCGGCTTGATGGTGTAGTCCGGCCCGAAGCCCCGAGAGCTGAAGGAAGCCAAGATGTTGGGAGTCTCGTCATAGACGTTGAGGTCGGAATCCATCTGAACCGTGGCGTCGGCGTGGCTTTGTAGGAAATTGAGCATGGTTTGTCCAGCCGACTTACTGATGAAGGCGCTCGGCAGGGTCGCGGATCTGACGTCCCCAGAAAAGCTGAGCTCGTCCAGATTGTCGAAAATGATTGCCGCCACGGCGCCGGCTGCCTTCGCGTTGTTCAGCTTGGTCTCGAACGTGAGAGTCCCCCTCTGAATGAGGGCGATCTTTCCATGGAGATCCTTGCCGGCAAAGTCGTCCGCGTTCGGGTTGTCGGTGTCGTCCTTGGGGCGCCGGCCGAGACCCACGAAAACCATTTGATTCGGCCCGATGGGCCCCGTCCAAGCGCGGGTGCCTTGACTAGCCGGGATCTTCGCTAGCGATGCCGGAACCGGCTGAGGGCCGGTCACGGTGACCGTGGACGACACAACAACTCGAGAATTCGTGGTGGCGCCCACGGCTATGGCGTGAGGCGCCACGGCAGGCGAGGATACGCTCTGCAGTGTGGGACCCGCATTACCGGCCGAGACCACCAT
>DHWR01000087.1:1045-1299 GCA_002413265.1 Chloroflexi bacterium UBA5177 | reverse complement strand
GCATTACCGGCCGAGACCACCATTGGGATCCCAGCCCGGCTGGACAGATCGACGGCCTGCGAAAGCGGATCGAGCGAGAGGTCTCCCGAACCGAGGTCGCTGCCTAGGCTCATGTTCACAACGTCGGCTCCATCGAGAACGGCAGCTTGGAGTCCCTCGAGCGCGGGATCCTCCAGGATCGTGCTGCACACTGACTGCGCGCCCCCGCACTCGTCCTGGGGAAACACGTTGTAATTCAGCAAGTAAGCGGCAGG
>DHWR01000087.1:510-791 GCA_002413265.1 Chloroflexi bacterium UBA5177 | reverse complement strand
GCCATACCGCTGATCTTCGTGCCCAATGGAGTGGGAGTTTGATAGTCACAGGCTTCGATAGCCGCGGTGAAGGTGCCGTGCCCGACCGAGTCCACGGCATTAAACTTCTGGCTCGGGTCGCCCCCAAATGCTCTCGCGACGATGACCTTGTTGTTCGTCAGCTTGAGGTTCGCTGCCGTGTCCGCGTGCTTGCCGAAGGGCGGCGGTGCAAAACCCTTGTCAGAGAAGCAAGGGCTATTGATGTCGATACCAGTGTCGACATCCGCAATCATGATCCCTCG
>DHWR01000087.1:0-237 GCA_002413265.1 Chloroflexi bacterium UBA5177 | reverse complement strand
GAGTCGAATCAACTGACTCAGAGGAGCGTGTGCGCTGAACCCATTCAGAAGCACGTTGTACTGTCGATCGACGTGGAACTGGAGCCCAAGGCCATGCAGGTAAGCGATCTCGTGGTTCTGGTAGGCGGTCAACGAGGCCCTGTATCGCTTCGCCGGGCCCAGCGTGGGATCCAGCCGGCGTCGCCATTTGGTGAACCCGGTGCTAGCCTTCATATTCGGGTCCGCCGCCAGAGGGGC
>DHWR01000084.1:2672-2826 GCA_002413265.1 Chloroflexi bacterium UBA5177 | reverse complement strand
CCCCGGCACCTAGGTGCCGGGGGCTTATGCCACGAGGGCTCAACTTCGATTAGGAAGCGAGGACTTTCCCCGTCGCGTGGGTGCGGACTTCGCCGGTGATGACCCGAGGGGCCGTCGGCATTAGCGAGCCAAGGTTCTCGTGCACCCAGGTCTT
>DHWR01000084.1:0-2347 GCA_002413265.1 Chloroflexi bacterium UBA5177 | reverse complement strand
GCATTGGTCACGAAGGGCACGAAGCTCTTCTCGTCCTTCTGCAGGATCTCGCTGATCGACTGAGGACTGGTCTGGTATTCACGAATGGTCTGATACACGGTGACCTCCTAAAGGTCGTCCCGACAAATGGAGAGTCCACCGTTGAAAGCATGGACTGCTGTAAGCACAACAAGACCCGATCCACAACGGATCGGGCAAATCAGAGGGGGCTCCCTGCAATACTGCTTTTTGGGCCCTGTGATTGTGCTCCCCGCCATGAGGACTTTCCACTTGCTGATCTACTATATCACCGTTTGAAAGTATTTGTCAAATTCTGCGTGGAACGAGCCGAGAGGTGCGTCCACAACTGGCGCCATAATCACCCGACCGGTTAGCGTTTCATGTGCAGCCCTCCTACCGCCTGGCCGACTATCTCTTGGCCATGGAAGGTCTCGCGATCCTCCGTCTCTGGGGCACCGATCCCAACGGCGTCAACGCTCGCGCCAGTGAGATTCTCGAGATCGTGGCAGCTCTGAACCAGCCGCCATATAGCGACGCGACAGCCGTTCCCGAATACGACGTCGTGGAAGGCTATCAGGCGTGGGCGGCAACCTATGACAGCATGCCCAACATCCTCTTCGATGTCGAGGAGCGAGTGATTCATCCGCTTCTAGAGGCCCTGCCCTCGGGCCGAGCTTTGGACGCTGCCTGTGGCACCGGCCGCTACTCGAGCTAGCTCGCCGAGCAAGGACACGAAGTCATCGGCATCGACGCATCAGAAGAGATGCTGGCGATCGCGCGGGGCAAAGTGCCTTCTGCCCGCTTCGAAAGCGCACGTCTTGATGCGCTTCCCCTTCCCGATCACTCGGTCGATCTGATAGTGTGCGCTCTTGCGCTCACACACCTTCCATCCATCGACGCGGCTATCACCGAGTTCGGTCGACAGTATCCGAGTTAAATCCTGCGACCTATTCAGCCGCGAAGAGCTCTTCTTCCAGCTGAACTATGGCGTCTTCCACAGCTCTGTATCGCTCGTTGTGGGCTTCGAGCGCCGTGAAGTAGGACGACCCGTTCTGGCGATCCTCTCCCATCAAAAGGCGAATGGAGGAGATCGAGGCGGCTTCGGCTGAAGAGAACTTGTGGAGATGGTCGAGAACGTCGTGCACCCCGCTGCGCGCGATGGTGATGGCCGGCGCAGGATACCAACGGGCATCGCTTCCCTCGACGCGTACCTCATAGAGCTCGGTGGACTCCCAGGTCTCGTCAAAAGCGGAAAGAATGAGTACATAGAGCCGCACCCGGCCATACGCCTTTACATAGGCGCCCACATTGGACAACCAATCGAACCGTTCGGGGACCCGATTCTCGGCCACGTCACTCCATCCATCCGCCAGACACTCAGCGAGCCGTTCCTCATACAGGAACAGCCCTGGTACGGATAGCCTACCAACCAGAGACGGGCAGCAGGACTGGATGATATGCACGTGATTACTTCGGTTTGACTGTAGGCTTCATCCACCCATTCGTCAGGAGGCCCTGCGCCGCAGCTCGATGTTGATGTTCGGTCCAAAGATAGGTAACATGCGGATCCACAGCGCCAGATACATCTCTGGTCCGCGGGCACTGGCGATCCCTCCGAGGTCGAGAATGCGCTCTGCCGGCCAGCCGAAGCTGCCCAGGAGCCCAGAAACCTGCGTCTTCGCGTCCTGATCGTCACCGCTCAAGAAGAGGACGTGATCTCCGGGTATAGTTCCGGGATCAACCATCACCGACAGATTCACCGTGTTCAAACTCTTCACCACCCGTGCATCCGGAAAGGCCCGCTGGATCTGCTCGGCCAGGCTGTCGGTGTTGCAGACGAACAATTCAGGCGGGAATCCGCTGTCCGGGGCGATCGCATTGGCGACGTCCAGCAGCACCTTTCCCCGCAGGTTGTCTGCTCCGGCAATTTGCAACGCTGCCAGCGACGCATGCCCACCAGTTGCATTGATCACCAGCTCTCCGAAACCGGCGGAATCGGCGAAGGTGCCCTCGCTGGCTTTCGCTCCGGCGCCACTCGCCCACGATTTGGCCTTCTCGTTGCCGGCGGTCCGTGACCCCATCTTCACGTCGTGACCCAGGCTCACTAGCTTTCCGGCCAGAGCCTGACCCACCCGTCCGGTTCCAAGGACTCCAATTCTCATTCGCCTCTCCTCTTGCTCCTTCGCGACGAAGACTTCTGAGTCCACTGTGAAGCGCGAACCTTGAGTGAGTCAACGCTACCCGACCCCCTCCCGCTTCTTGACGCGTTGCGAAGCCGCACGTAATGTAAGATCACCATCCAGAGGAGATGCTCGATCGGGATTCAGCTGCCGGAAAGTAACCTCGC
>DHWR01000059.1:1238-2935 GCA_002413265.1 Chloroflexi bacterium UBA5177 | reverse complement strand
TTGCTCGGGACATCCTGGCCGTTTGCCGTCGCCGGTCGAGCTGTGATGTCTCGGATCACCAGCACCCCGCCCTGGTCGGCCCGACCATTGGTGATGGGCTGACCGCGCTCCAGGGTTTCGGAAGTGCTCTTGCCGTTGCCCTCAACGGAGATCGAGGCCGCCTCCTGTGCAAGGTCTTGGAAGCCGGCAGCCTGAAGAACCTCGACAAGTGTAGTTTCCAGAGCGTCGGCGATCGTGGCCAATGCCGGCAGCGAGGGAGTACCATACTTCCCGGACTCCAGCAAGGAAATGCGTTCCTGCACCCACCCGGTACGCTCGCCAAGCTTAGTCTGTGTAAGACCGAGCTCACGTCGTCGTCTGCGCACCAGGCCTCCGAGCCCCTTCAAGTCGACCTCGTGTCTGGCACCGTCCATGTTGCTGTCTCCCACCTGCGGAGGGCGGCGCCACAAGGCCTGCCGCTCTGTTCGTCCTCCCACCGAAAAGCAGTATGTACCGGTCTGCCCCATGGAATGCCCGGAGTATACACCTCGCACTCGATTTTTGACAGTTGACCGACCGGCGCCTGCTCGATTATGGCGAGTGATACATGTGTGCCGGTACTGCTGTATGCATCCCTCACAAGGCTTTTGTTCCGCGAAAATAGACTCTTGACAGGAGCAATATGCGTGCCGGATAGTTGCAGTACTCAAGCTGGCCAACGAACGACGTGTGCTGAGCTCCGTATACCAAGGGATGACCGGGACGTTGAGAGGAATGGGATGGCGCGAATCGCGGTGGTGGCGGACGACGCCGACATCGCCATGCTGCTTGGTGAGGCGCTCGAGGACACGGGTCACTCCGTGGCCGCATGCGTCCGGCCGGACGACGCCATGGCCTGGCTGCGGGAGCACCCTGCCGATCTGGTCCTGGTCGACGTCTGGCTGCGGACCCCTCAAGAGGGCTGGGAACTTATTACAAAGCTCCGCGAGGATCCTGCCACCAGCTCCATTCCGGTCATCGTCTGCTCGGACGATACCTGGCACGACAGAGTCGCCAAACTCCTGCCTCCCAGCAACCTGCCGGTGCTTCACAAGCCGTTCGACCTCGAGGAATTGGACGACGTAGTGGGCCACGCCCTAACTGGGGACCGCCAGGCATAGAGCAAGCGGCCGCGGGTCGCGGCCAAATCCCACGATGTGAAGTGTCTACCTGGACCCGCCCGAGCTACTGACAACCGCTGACTCTTCGCTCGAAGTGCTGGATGCGGAGGCATGCCCATCCGCGCCAACGTCGTGGAGCGCATCAGACAGCGGCATTATGCCGCGCATGCGGCGGACTCCGACGGCGTCGACGATCTTCCAGCGCTCGCCGTCTGTCTCGACGACGATGTACCCCGTGTTGTCGACTGCGCCCTCCGGAAGCTCCTCCAGCGTGGCCCAACCCGCGAATATGAGGAAGGTCCTCATCACCGTGCCGTGTGCCACGACGATGGCCGTCTTGCCCCGATAGTCGTCCGCCACCTGGTCCACCGCCCGCAGGAACCGGTGCATGGCCTCGTCCAGGCTCTCCCACTCCTCGGCCAGCTTCCAGGCCATCTTGACCTTTTCGTCGCCCCGGTCATACTCCTCGAACTTGGCCCGATACTCTTCCAGCTCCTCGAGGTTCGTCCGGCCACCGAAGGAGCCGACGCCGCGCTCCTGCAGATCAGGAATGATCCG
>DHWR01000059.1:0-1020 GCA_002413265.1 Chloroflexi bacterium UBA5177 | reverse complement strand
CAAATCGGAGGCGATGACCGCTTCGGCGTGGACGTCAGCGAGGCGCTGAGCGACCTGGTGAGCCTGTTCCCGGCCGAGTTCGGTTAGAGGCGACCCTTCCGGCGTGCGCGGATAGGCAATGCCGGCGTTATCAAGAGACTCGCCGTGGCGAATGATGTAGAGGGTTGAGGTGTGGGATGGATTTGGTTTTTCATGATCGTGCATACGTCTTATTGTCGCAGAGCGATCCAACGGTCAGTGCCCAATGTACGCGCGGTAGGCGCGCCAGATGGTCCTGCCCATGACCTGTTGACCCGCATCTGTCGGGTGCACGTCTCCGGGGTTGACCAGCGTGCCGGTATGACCTCGGAACCTGCCCGCGACGTCGACGAATACCGCGTGAATCGCTTTTGCCTGGCCCCGATACATTCGATTCAAAGCGGTCAGTGGCGCAAGCGGACTGTCGACTGGGCTGACGACGTTGAACATTATGATGTCCGCCCGTGGCGCGGCGCGTCGAACGCTGCGGAGTATCCGGCGAAGCCGCAGCTGAATTGGAGCCAGAGGCGCGAGCCCCAGACTTCCCAGCAGGTCATTGCCGCCGATCTCGATGGAGATCGGACTCACGCCGCCTGGATGGGCGCGCATCAGGCTGAGCGCTCGTGCCCACTGCGAGGCGGGTGAAGGGTTCTCGGGAGGGGTGCCGTAGCCGCCGGCCACGCCGGAGCAGTGAGCGCCGATCGCGAAGCTGCAGGTATCCTCTCCGTTGACGGCCAGATTGGATATGGCAGTGGCGCGATTTACGGTTCGTAGATGGGAAAGTAGGATGCAAGCCCAACCGCCGTGTCCTGTCGCGTCAATCGCGGGGTTGGTGCACGTGAGGTCGCCCCCTCCCGCCGGCTGGTAGCCGGTGCTCAGTGAGTCTCCGAGCACCAGGAAAATTCCCGCGGGACGATGCATAGGTCCCGTGGCCTGGGAAGCTCCCGCGCCGGCTGTACCGCATGACGAAAGCAGCACAGCCACCATCAATCCCCAAACCAG
>DHWR01000179.1:2697-4693 GCA_002413265.1 Chloroflexi bacterium UBA5177 | reverse complement strand
TGTCCCTCTACCTGGCCTGGGCGCTGGCCTTCCGCCTCCGCACCTGGTGCACCGTCTGCATGAAAGGGCACGCTCTCAACCTCTTCACCTTCCTAACCCTTCGCCACCTCAAATGAGCCCTAGACCTCTTCGAACATGAAACCCCGATCAAGGTCGATGCCAGGGACACCGACCACCGTCGTAGGGGCGAGTTGCGGTCGCCCGCGTCGCACCGCGGGACCATATCCCAACGGGACACGCGTTGCCCCTCGTTACGGACTGATCACTCCCTCGCCAGCCCATTCCTCATCGCATACACCACTGCCTGCGCCCGATCCCTTAACTCCGCCTTGCTGAAAATATTGTTGATGTGCGTCTTGACAGTCGCCTCGCTGACGACCAGCTCTCCTGCGATCTCCGCATTGTTAAGCCCTTTGGCGATGAGACCGAGCACCTCTGCCTCTCTAGCAGTGAGCCCGTCGGGCAGAGCCGCCGGCCGCACACCTTCAGGCTGCCTTGCCGAACGCAGATGTTGAATCAGCCGTAGCTGAACCGACGGGTCGAGCAAAGCTTCCCCGCCGTGAACTGTGCGGATGGCTTCCTGAATCGCGTTCGCGTCGGCGTCCTTGGTCAAATAGCCCATGGCGCCCGCTTCCAGAGCTCCGAAGAGAGACTCGTCGTCTGCATAGGTTGTGAGCACCACGACACGAGTCGACGGATGGTCCCGCACTATCCGGCGCGTGGCCTCAACTCCATTGCACCGCGGCATCTGGAGGTCCATCAGCACCACGTCCGGCAATCGTTCCGCCGCGAGCTGAGTAGCTTCGAGGCCGTCGCGGGCCGTCCCTATCACCTCGATGTCTGGGCTGAATCGAAGCAGCATCTCCAGACCCTCGCGAATGAGAGCCTGGTCGTCGGCGATCAGGACGCGAATCGGCCGTTCGCTCGTCTCGGTATCCATAGCCGGACTCTAAACCCTGCAGCCGTCGGTCCTGCATCTAGCCGACCGTGGAGCAGCTCGGCTCGTTCTCGCATGCCGCTGATACCGTAGCCACCGCCTGGAATCGGAGCGGTGCGCGCCGCACCTTCATCCTCGACCGCGAGGTCGATGCCGTCAGGTGTGTATCGAAGCACGATGCTCACTCCGGAGGCATCCGCGTGCTTTCGCACGTTGGTCAATGCCTCCTGCGCGATCCGGTAGACGGCCAGCCGTGCTTCCGGCTGAAGCTCGACCGCCGCGCCCTCGACCTCAAATCGGCATGAGACGCCGCTGTCGCGCTCGAATTGCTCCGCGAGCTGAGGCAACAGCTCCGGCCCTGGCAGCGCCTCGTCACGAAGAGAGCCCACGGCTCGCCGTGCCTCGCCGAGGCCCTCCTTCGCCAGGCCCCCGGCTCGCGCGAGGGCGGTCGCAGCGCGCCTGCCATGCCGTCGATCGTCAGCGCTCTCAGCGCCACCACGATCGTGCGACCCACGACCATGGAAATCGCCATAAGTTCGAACGCCGCCGCCCACGCCGTCGAGCTGGTGATCGCGTGCTGCAGAGAGAACTGCATCACCTGGTGCTGCCAGACATTCGTGGCCGCCCAGGCAATCGCCAGCCGTCCACCGAAGATCAGCACCCAGAGGGATGCGTATGCGAGTCCCGCCTGCGTCACGATCTTCCCGGTGGCCTGATCTCGCTCGACCCTCATCAGCACTCCAGCCAGCAAGCCGCATCCGAGCCCGAAGGCGCTCAACAGCATCTCGAAATCGAGGTCACCGCCGACGGTTGGGACCCCGTTGAGGTAGTGGTAGGCCACCAGCCCGGCCGCCGCGAAGGGCAGCAGAAGCCGGCGAACTGTGAGCCGCCGTCGGGGAATCTGGGTCGCGATGATCAGCGTCGCGAGTCCGGCGACGGTAATGATCTGTGTCGCGTCCATGTCCATCCTCCGTGTGTGAATATCTCTTCGTCGGGTTCCACACTATCGGAGGATCGCTTCACCGTCATCGGACCAGGGATGGATTCTTCGGCGCTGCA
>DHWR01000179.1:1978-2441 GCA_002413265.1 Chloroflexi bacterium UBA5177 | reverse complement strand
GCACGAGCTGCAACACGCTTGACCAAGTTCCTCACCACATCTATGCTTGAGTTACTTACTGATCGTTCAGTAAGCAAGGAGTCGACATCGACCGTCCCTGGCACGTCCACTACGACGAGGGGGTTCCGAGCGACCCGGAAATCCCCGATATCACCCTGCCCGAGTTCTTCAGTCGGACGGCCAATCGCTATCCGGATCGCATCGCCACCATCTTCGCGGGCAAGAAGCTTCGCTACCGCGAAATCCAGCAGCGCATCCACGCCTTCGCCGCCGGCCTGAGGCGCAGCGGAGTCCAGCCAGGAGAGCGCGTCGCGGTCATGCTTCCCAATGTCCCCCAATTCGTGATCGCCTTCTTTGGGGTGCTCGAAGCTGGGGCCATCGTGGTCCCTACCAACCCTCTGTACACGCGCCACGAGCTCGAGCATCAGCTGGCGGACTCCGGAGCCTGCGCCGTCATCACCCT
>DHWR01000179.1:1768-1908 GCA_002413265.1 Chloroflexi bacterium UBA5177 | reverse complement strand
GTCGTCCACCGCTTCGACGATCTTCTGAGCGGACCCGACTCTTCTGCGCGGGTGACGCCCAGCCCTGACGACGTGGCAGTCCTCCAGTACACCGGTGGCACTACCGGACGCGCCAAAGCGGCCATGCTCAGCCATCGAAA
>DHWR01000179.1:0-1726 GCA_002413265.1 Chloroflexi bacterium UBA5177 | reverse complement strand
TCGTCGCCGGGATCGGAGAAGCGCTGCCTCGGCGGCTCAAGCCCCTGTATGCCTTCCGTAGCCGCCGGCAGGGTGTGCACAGAACCCCACGCGGCGGAGTCGTCCATCGCTTCGACGACCTGCTAAGCGGCCCTGAGGCGCCTGAAGCCGCATCGAGCGCTCCTGATGACGTCGCCGTCCTCCAGTACACCGGCGGCACTACCGGCATCGCCAAGGCGGCCATGCTCAGCCACCGAAACCTCATCGCCAATGCCACGCAGGCCTACTATTGGCAGGGCACCGACCGCGAGCGGGAGGCGAGCATGTTGCTCGTGGTCCCGTTCTTTCACGTCTACGGACTCAGCATTGGGATGAACCTCAGCATCGCCTCCGGAGCCACCATGCTGCTGGCTCCGCGTTTCATCCCCAAGGAAATCGCCCACCTTGCCCAAAAGTATCGGCCTCAGATGTTCCCCGGCGTGCCCACAATGTACCTCGCGCTTTCCGATCTGGCCGGCTTCTCACAGAAGCAGTTCGGCTCGCTCCGCGTCTCTATCAGCGGCGCCGCGCCCTTGCCCGAAGAGGTGGAGCGGCGCTTCCGCGCGGTGAGCGGCGCGCAGATCGTCGAAGGCTATGGCCTTACCGAAGCCTCGCCCGTCAGCCATTGCAACCCGGTGTACGGCGACAACCGGCCGGGCACCGTCGGTGTGCCCTTCCCGGGCACCGACGCGAGGATCACCGATCCGCTTACCTGGCAGCCACTTCCTATAGGAACAGTTGGGGAAGTCACGGTTCGCGGTCCTCAGGTCATGCTCGGTTACTGGAACCGGCCGGAAGAGACCGAACGCGTCCTGCGCGATGGTTGGCTGCACACCGGAGATCTCGGCACCATCGACGCCGACGGCTACCTGACGGTGGTGGATCGCATCAAAGACGTGATCATTGCCAGTGGCTTTAACGTCTATCCCCGTGAGGTCGAAGAAGTCCTCTATAGCCACCCGGAGATCCAGGAAGCCGCGGTGATCGGCGTCCCCAGCGAGTACCGAGGCGAGACCGTCAAGGCATTTGTCGTTCCCAAAGATGGCAGCAATCTGACAGGCGAGGCGATCATCGCTTTCTGCTCGGAACAGCTCGCTCCCTTCAAGGTCCCCAAGCTCATCGAGCTTCGAGATCAGCTGCCCAAGAGCCTCATCGGAAAAGTGCTGCACCGGGAGCTGCGCGATGACCAACCAATCGTCGAGAAGTCTGAGGAATTTGCGCAGCCCGTTGCCTAGGAGAATCGATGCCCAACCGAGATAAGCAAGCGGCCATCGTGGAAGGCCTCCGCACCCCCTTCACCAAGGCCGGAAGCGACCTGGCGGAGCTCGATGTCTTCGAGCTTGGCCGCGTGCCCGTCGTCGAGGTCCTGGCGCACGCCGAGATCGACCCCGCCGAAGTCGATCAGATCATCCTCGGCAACGTCTCTCGGCCCGTGAAATACCACAATCTCGCCCGTGAGGTCGGACTGGCTTCAGGACTTCCCCGCAGCGTTCCGGCCTTCACCGTGGGGCTCGCGTGTGCCTCCGCCTGCCAGGCCGCTACTACCGGGGTCGATGCCATTGAGCGGGGCTACGCCGACGTCGTGATAGCCGGCGGCGCTGAATCTCTCTCCAACGTCCCCATCCAGTACAGTCCGCGCCTCGCCAGGACGCTGATCTCCTTTTCACAAGCGAAAGCCGTGCCGGCCAAGCTCCAGACCCTCGCCGGC
>DHWR01000033.1:7216-8094 GCA_002413265.1 Chloroflexi bacterium UBA5177 | reverse complement strand
GCCAGCCTCTCAGCCTTCGAAGACATCGTCCCTCTTCGTGTACCCGCACCCGCCCATCCGCTTCCCGTAGCCGCACCCCTTTAGGGGTGCCCGTACTACCAGCAATTCTGTGTAGCGACCCTCATCCACTCCCTGTATCCTGATCCGCTTCTCTAGCCGCACCCCTTTAGGGGTGCCCCGTAAGACCAGCAATTCCGTGTAGCGAGCCTCATCCACTCCCCGTAGCCGCACCCCCCATCCACTCTCTGTAGCCCACAGATAAAGGAGAACCCAATCATGCCAGTCACAGTTCGTATCCCCGGCGCTTTGCGCCAATGGGCTGAGGGTCAGCGCGCGCTCAGCGTCGATTCAGCCTCCGTCGGCGAAGCCGTTCAAAAGCTCTGTACCACCTACCCCGCCGTCGCGGAACGTGTACTCGACGAGCAGGGCCAGCCGCGCCGCTTCGTCAATCTCTACGTCAATGGAGAGGACGTGCGTCTGCTAAAGGGAACAGAGACGCAGTTGAGCGACGGCGATGAGGTGATCATCGCCCCGGCGGTCGCCGGCGGGTAGACCGGTCCTGCGTCCTGGTGGTCCATCACGCCTAATCTGATGGAGCTTGCTCAGTTGAGCCAGATCCAGTGAATGGTGGTATTGACCGGCACGCCGCAGCGAGCGAGGACGTCCAGAAGACACAGCGGTGTCGCATACCGGAAGGTGAACGGATGCTCGCGTAGCCGGGTACGGAAGCGTACACGGTCGGACGCCAAGAGAGCGTCGTGTGCGCTCTGCCTTTATCACGACCGTTTCGACAGTCGATGCGGCCAGCGTCCGCACTATGCTCAAGCGGGCCGTGGAGACCGTCGGCCCTGATCGCAGAGATTAGGAGAGGCATCATG
>DHWR01000033.1:2178-7011 GCA_002413265.1 Chloroflexi bacterium UBA5177 | reverse complement strand
GGTTTCTTCTCACTTCCGCCGGCATCAAGAACGCGAGCATCCGGAACGCGCTGATTGACCTCCTGGGCAAACCGATTGCCGAGTGCAGCGCCCTCTGCATTCCCACTGCGACGTACGCCATGCCCGGCGGAGCTGCCATGGCATGGAAGTTCATCACCGGACGAGAGGCCAGAACCCCCATGTGCGAACTGGGTTGGAAGTCGTTGGGGGTGCTGGAGCTCACCGCGCTACCCAGCATCGATGAAGAGCATTGGGTCCCCCTCGTCCAGGAGACTGACGTCCTGCTGGTGAATGGCGGCGACCCCATGTATCTGTGCTACTGGATGCGGCAGTCCGGACTGGCGGACCTCTTGCCGTCGCTGCGCGAGACGGTCTATGTGGGACTGAGCGCCGGGAGCGTGGTGATGGCCCCCAACATCGGGGAGAACTTCGTCAGCTGGAAGCCGCCCACCGGCGGCGATGAAACGCTGGGGATCGTCGATTTTGCAATGTTTCCGCACCTGGATCACGAGGCCTTGCCGGAGAACTCCATGGCCGACGCAGAAAGATGGGCCGCCGGCATGTCGGTACCGGCGTACGCGATTGACGATGAGACCGCCATACAAGTGGTCGACGGCACCGTCGAAGTCGTCTCCGAGGGGCACTGGAAGCTGTTTGCCGTGTGATCGCCGCGGGGAAGACGCTCTCTCTCTTGGGCGGGCACCAGTTCCGTCTGGTCTACCGCGCGGCGGTGTGGCCTGGCCGCTGACCCGGCGCTGTCGCCCGCATCACCGTTACCACCGGCGCGTAGGCCACGGTCTGAGGGCGTCAACGCCGCCGCCACGACAGCCGTGAGAGACAGCATCTACTCTCACATTTGTTTGTTATCTTCCAGAATGGGCATGAGAAATTATCTGATTGAAGGCGTTTCCGGAACCGGCAAAACTTCGGTCTGCAAAGAACTGCAGCGGCGCGGCTACTATGCCATTAATGGCGATACCGAATTGGCTTATCAAGGCGATCCGGAAACTGGTAAACCGACGGATGGCTTAACGCACGAGCACCACATCTGGCATGTGGATAGAGTAAAAGCCTTAGTCGCCAACCGGCATGAGGCGGTAGCATTTTTCTGCGGTGGCTCTCGGAATTTTTCAAAATTTGTAGATTTATTTGACGGCGTTTTTGTCCTTGAAGTCGACCTTGACACATTGAACCGGCGGCTTGACGAGCGAACGGAAAATGAGTGGGGCGGAAAGCAAACGGAACGGGAACTCATTGCGCGATTGCATCAAACGAAAGAAGACATTCCGAAAAACGGCATCTTAATCGACGCCACCGCACCGACCGCGCACGTCGTTGACGAGATCGTTCGCAAAGCGAAGCAAATTAACAGCCACAACGCCGGAGCTTGGTAGAAGGCACCAGGGTTGCACTCATCGCCAGTCCTGCTTAATGCGCAGCCCCATGACGAAAGTCCTCCATGGGGCCATCTGCCTACCTCTCATCGGCATGTGAGTGCGTTTCGGCGGCGATGGGGGATAGACGGCCCCGGGGAGATGGACGACTACGCGGGGACTATGCGCTTTTGCGGCGCTCCGTGGCGGCGATGCCCTACCACTGGTCTTCCTCTAGCGGGAGCAGGGCGGCTCGGAGCCGGACGCCCACGTCGGGGTCGAGGGTGGCGGACACGTCGGTGGCTATGTCGAGGAGGACGAACAGCAGGCCCGGTGTCCCGGTAGACGTGGGCCTCGTCGTACGGCAGACCCTTGGCGTCTAGCCAGCCATTGAGCGCGTCCAGTTGGTCGTCGAGCTTGCGGTTGGTCAGCTCCAGCCGCTGCTCCTTGGTGAGGCCCTTCACCTCTTCGGCCTCCGCCTTGGACAGGCGCAGGTAGCGGGCCCAGGGCTTACCCTCGGTGCTGATCTTGGTCGCACATCGGGCCATGGTCTCGATGCTCCTCTGTGGTGGTCCTATTGACTAGTGGCTCTTCACGGCTCATCTGATGAAGGCGACGGGGACAGGACGCACTACTGATCGGCCCATAGCTTCAGCAAGGACTGCGCCGTGTCGATAGCCCCGTGGGTGATGCGCAAATACTCGCGAACTGCCCGGTTGTAGGTGTCCGCACCTGGATCCTGTCCGGAGACCAGATCCTGAGCGACCAGGTAGTCGTAGCCACGCTCCTCGGCTCCGAGGACCGCGTACAGGATGCAGCAACACAGCTCGACCCCGCCGATGACCAGTCCCTCGACCTTGAGCGCGTCCAAGAGGTCCGTGAAGTCCTGACTCTGCCAGATGTCGAAGCGGTATTTCGTCACGATGTGCGCGCCTGGCACCGGTTGGATGAACAACTCCGCACCCCAGGAGCCGACCGCGCACAGGCCATCCGGACGCTCTCGTCGCCGCTGTCTCGATGTGAGCTTCGAAAGATCCAGGATTTGCTGGGAGTAGATGACGTGGGCACCTAGGACTGCGGCTTTGCTGGCGAAGTCATTGGCACGGTGAGCGGTGGCCGCGTTCTGGGTGTTGGTCACGGGCGAGTCGTGGAACACTCCTGGGCTGCAGAAGTCGTTCTGAAAGTCGACTAACAGGATGGCGGTCTGGCTGGGTGCGAGATGCTCAAGGCCCCTGAGGTCCACTGGTTGCTCCATGGCCCGATTGTCAACGGCTGAGACGAGGAGGGCAAGAGCGCCCCGCGTCGTGGTCGCAGCGCCCTCCTCACTGTGCGTCGCGATAGACTCCAACCATCTCACCGTGGAGCACCACCTCATGGCCAAGCTGTACGTCGTCTCCCTTTCGGACGCTGAACGCCTCCTGTTGCAACGAACGATCACGAAGGGCAAGGCCCCTGCCCGGACGATCACCCGCGCCCGGATCCTCTTGAAAGCGGACGCTGGTCGGGAAGGTCCCGAATGGACCGACACCAAGATCGCCGAAGCCGTCTAGGTCAGCCTCCAACCGTCGAGCGGCTACGGAAGCGAGCCGTCCTAGGAGGCGTCGAAGCGGCGCTCCATGATCGACCACGATGGGAGAACCGGCACGGCAAGCTCGATGGAGAAGCTGAGGCGCGGCTCACGGCATTGCGGTGCAGCGAACCACCAGAGGGACGCGTGAGATGGACGTTGCATCTCCTCGCCGACACCTTCAGCGCGCGAGAGGACGTCTCTGTCTCCTACGAGTTGGTGCGCCGCACACTCAAAAAAACAAGCTGTCTCCGCACCTGAAGCAGCAGTGGTGTATCCCGCCCGAGCAGAACGCCGAGTTCGTCTGGCACATGGAGGACGTCCTCGACGTCTACACCCGGCCGTATGATCCCCGTTTCCCCCAGGTCTGCTTCGACGAGCGCCCGGTCCAGCTTTGCGCTGATGTCCGTGAGCCGGAGCCAGCACGTCCCGGTGTTCCGACCCGCGAGGACTACGAGTACGAACGGCGCGGCACAGCCAATCTCTTCCCCTGGTATGAGCCGCTCAAGGGAAAACGGCATATTGAGGCTACCGACGATCGCCGAAGACCGGACTGGGCGCACTGCATCAAGGACCTGGTCGATGTCCACTACTCGGATGCAGAGAAGATTGTCCTCGTCCTCGACAACCTGAACATCCACTCACCGGCGTCGCTCTACACTGCGTTCGAACCAAGGGAGGCAAAGCGGATCGCAGACAAGCTGGAAATCCATCTCACACCGAAGCATGGAAGCTGGCTCAACATCGCAGAGATCGAGCTGGCGGTGCTTGCCGGGCAGTGTCTCAATCGGCGGCTATCGGACATCGAGACCATGCGGCAGGAGATCGCGGCCTGGGAGCGAGATCGGAACGCCGTCTCAACCGGCGTGAACTGGCGCTTCACCACCGCGGATGCCAGGATCAAGCTCAAGCGCCTCTATCCATCGCATCAGCCGTGAAGAGCCACTAGTCCTCCGCCCCAAAGCTCTTCAGTACTGCACCCTCCGAAGCCGACGATACCAGCGCCGCGTAGCGGTTGAACACACCCGACGCGTAGCGCGGAGCCGGTGCTCGCCAGCTGGACCGACGACGCTCCCACTGCTCCGGCGAGAGGTCCGCGGATACGGTCCGCTCCTCCACATCGATGGTGATCACGTCATCGTCCCGCAGCAAGGCCAACGGGCCGCCTCTCGACGCCTCCGGAGACACGTGCCCCAGCATCAAGCCGCGCGTCGCGCCACTGAAGCGACCGTCGGTAACCAACGCCACGCTTTCGCCCAGCCCTTCGCCAACCACCGCGCCGGTCACTCCCAGCATCTCCCGCATCCCAGGACCACCATTTGGTCCTTCGTACCTGATCACAATCACGTTTCCGGCAGCTATCTGCTTGGCCAGCACGGCGTTCATCGCGTCCTCTTCACTGTCGAAGACGCGGGCCGGTCCTCGATGGAAGAGGCGCTCGTGACCGGCCATCTTCACCACGGCGCCTTGCGGGGCCAGGTTTCCCTTGAGAATGACCAGTCCCCCCGTCTCCTTTAAAGGATCGGACATGGGATGGATGACGTCCTGACCCGGCGTCTCCTCGGCCAGGGCAGCCTCTTCGCCGAGGGTCCGGCCGGTGACCGTTAGAGCGGAGCCGTCGATAAATCCCCCCGCCGCCAGGTTGTGCGCCAACACGCGCTGCCCTCCGGCGCGGTCGACGTCATACGCGTTGTACCGGCCTGCCGGCTTCAGATCGGCCAGGATCGGGGTCTTCAAGCTCACGCGGTCGAAGTCCTCGATCTCCAGCGGGATGTCCGCTTCCTGAGCTATGGCAAGCAGGTGCAGAACCGCGTTGGTAGAGCCCCCGGAAGACGCCACTGACGCTATGGCATTGTCGATCGCGGTTCTCGTAACGATGTCTCTGGGCGTGAG
>DHWR01000033.1:0-1963 GCA_002413265.1 Chloroflexi bacterium UBA5177 | reverse complement strand
GGATCCACTGCCGGAACGCTCGCGCTGCCCATCGGCGACAGTCCCAGAAACTCCATGACGGTGGCCATGGTGTTTGCTGTGAACTGGCCGCCACAGGCGCCGGCGCCCGGGCAGGCCACGGCTTCCAGCTCTTTCAAGTCGGCATCCGACATGCGACCGACGGCGTGGGCGCCCACCGCTTCGTACACATCGCCGACCGTCACGTCCTTCCCTCGAAAATTGCCGGGAAGAATAGTTCCCCCGTAGAGAACGAGCCCCGGGATGTTCAAGCGCAGCAGCGCCATTGCGGCCGCGGGAATAGTCTTGTCGCAGCCGACCAGGGCAACGATCCCGTCGAACATGTGGCCGCGGCCGACCAGCTCGATGGAGTCGGCGATGATCTCGCGGCTGATGAGCGAGGCCTTCATACCCTCCGTCCCCATGGTCACGCCGTCGCTAATGGCGATGGTGTTGAACTCCATCGGGGTTCCACCCGCCGCGCGCACACCCTCCTTGACCTTCGCGGCCAGCTTTCTCAGATTGAGATTGCAAGGCATGGTCTCGATCCAGGTATTCGCGATGCCGATGATCGGCTTACTCAAATCCTCATCGCTAAACCCGACTCCATGCAGCATGGCCCGAGCCCCAGCTCTGCTAGGGCCGCTAAGAATCGTATCGCTGTTGCGCGGCTTCCTTCCGTCCACGGATCACCCCTTAAAAGGAAACGAGTTCAAGTTGCTAGTTCACGCATTCTGGCACGAACGACCCATCATTCCGCACGCGAATTGACTCTGCACGCGGAATCCGGTGTAGCTCAGCTCTTTAGGACGTCAAGTGTAACGAAGACCAAGACTCTTGATGCCCATAAACGCCGTCTCAACGCCGCAACGGCCGCGGCAGCTGTGAAAAACCACCGAATGGTCCACCTGGCCGACAGCCAGGCTGAATCGATAGACGGCATTCTCACGCCGATCGACAGGCACACGAACTGACCGCGTTCCGTAGGTCAGCCCTTCAGGGCGTCGCGAAGTTGAAGGGCGAAGATCGTTGATGCCGCGAACGTAGGTTCAGGGTGTGTCTGCACGGTAGTTGAGATAAGCCACTGAGTGGTTGAGCTGCCCGACGGCCAGCCTCCATCGATATGGCACAAAGGCGCAGAAAGGGGTGATCCGAGTTTTGTTGGTTCGAACCCAGCCCGCTCCCTCGGTCGATTTCGGAGTACACATCGCCCGCTGTGAGTACAGGATCGGGCTGGAAAACGCCGACTGCACGTCCACCGAAACACCGTCGCGCGTCTTTCCGAGCGTCAGGAGCGGCGGATCCTTGGGTCCCAGCTGAACCCTCAGGGCTGCTACAAGAGACAAGTTCTGTCGGCAGCATTGGTCTGGAAGGCTCCGCTTAAATACTGCGTCCCTACGTGGTCGCAAGCTTCGGCGCCCTTTCGATTTGCGGCAGAACGTAGCTATCCTTGCTGCGCTCTGAGGGGGTCCGATGCGCTGTTCTGTTCGAGCTTTGCCAGACCGCCGCGCACCTGGGCCCGTCTAAGCACGTTCCGCGGTAACGCTAAAGTGCCTCGTCCCGAACGGCACTGGCAAAGCGGACTGTCAAGTGGGGTGAGAAGTGTCCGGCGTACCGCTGTTGGAGATCGTGCCGCTTCCAGTCACTCCCGGTGATGATGCCGCGGCACTGCGGATGAGCACGCACACTCCATTCGCCACGTCGGATCATCGCTGTGAAGGCCATAGTCCACAGTAAGCTCTTCACCCGCGGAAATGTCTCGACGCGCGGACTCGGTGACCGAATCCTCCATCCATAGATTCGGGTCGCAGGAATGGTTGCCACGAATAACCGGATCTTCACTACTAAAGACCATGATGGTCGACTCCGAGAGAGTTGCGCAGTCATAACGCGGGCGCAATTTCAGACGCGCAAGCTCGCTGACCGGCAACTCTTCACCTCGCCACCGGATAACTGTCTCTCCTGC
>DHWR01000275.1 GCA_002413265.1 Chloroflexi bacterium UBA5177 | reverse complement strand
TGGATTGCCATATCCGCGGCCAGGCCGGCCGTGGTGACGGCTTCGGCCATGATCAGGGCGTCCGGCTTATATCCGCTGTGAAGTCGCACGAAATTTAAGTCTTCGCCTCGCCAGACGTACCCGGCTACCTGTCCGTCTGGCTTGACGCTCACCCTACAGTCGGTGGACGTCCCTCCGTGCACCGAGTCGAGCAGCGCCGTCCACGGATATCCACTGCGGGGCCGAACGGCGGCGCCCACGGCATTCAGCGTGGCTTGCTCGTAGAGCGCTTGCACCGCCGGTAGGTCGCGGCTCTCGAAGTCGCGAACCTTCCAGCCGGTCGGCAAAGTGATCTCTTCGTCCAGGAGTGGCAGGGAGAGAGTGGCTTCGGGGCCCGAGGTGACGAAGCCGAATTTCGGGTAGTAATCCGTGATCCCGTAGAGCATGCGGAGCGCAGAATCTCCGTGCTCCATCTTCCCGACCGCCGCCTCCATCACGCGCCGTCCGAAGCCGCGACCCCGGTGCGACTCGGCCGTTTCGACGATTCCGATGCCGTCTGCCCTGAGCAGCGCGACACCTATCCTTATGGTCAGAGGAATGATCCGGCATCCCGATAACCGCTGGCCCTCCTGCGAAAGGAGCTCGACGTCGAGCGATCCCGGCCGGCCGTTCTTGGCGCTCGCGTCACTCAGGGAGATGGTCTCGTCGGCCATGCTTCCTCCCTCGTTCCGTAATTTCTGACTCCAAACGCTATATTTGACCCATTCACAGTCTCGCTGTATCGTGCGTGCATCTCAAGGAGAGGGGTCGAGCGTTGACGACAACTGTTGCGCGTCTCTTGGAGAAAAAGGGCCACGAGGTGTGGTCTATCGGGCCGGATGCGACGGTATACGAGGCGATCAAGCTGATGGCCGACAAGGGGGTCGGCGCACTTCTGGTTCTCGAGGGCGATGCGTTGGCGGGAATCGTTTCGGAGCGCGACTACGCACGCAAGGTCATCCTATTGGAGCGATCCTCGAGGGAGACGCCAGTGAGAGACATCATGACCTCCGAGGTTGTCTCCGTCCTTCCCAAACAGACCATGGAAGACTGCATGGCGTTGATGACGGCGAGGCACATTCGGCATTTACCGGTGCTGGACGGCGGCAAAGTGGTGGGAATCGTTTCGATCGGCGACCTTGTTAAATCGATCATTGCCGACAAGGAAGTTCTGATCGAGCAGCTGGAAGGCTACATCAGCGGGCGCTAGCGCCGGCCCCGACGAGGAAGGGTGGTGTGAGTTCCGCCGCTCCAATAGTAGGCCACGTGAAGTAGAACCGAAGCCCACATGCGAAACGGCTTCCAGGCTTCCGCCATCTGCACCAGCTCGGCGTCGGATAACCCCTCAGGACGGTTGTAGACCGTGGCGATGACCTCCCTGGAGCGCTCGTCCGTCGGGAGCCCATCGGTTATCCCGCAGCCGCGATAGTAGATGGCTCCGGCCCACCAGGGCCCGATGCCGCGAAGCTGCTGCAGGCGAGCGATCCCTTCGTCCGGTGGCAGTGACCGTAGCACGTCTGCATCGAGCTGGCCTTCGAGCGCGGCCATGGCGGCTCCGTGCAAGCGTTCGATCTTCTCGCCGGAAAGTCCCGCGAACGAGGAGACCTGCAAGAGTTGCTCGGGAGTGGGGAACGCGTGGAGGTTGTGTTTGTCGATTTCAAGTGGCTGCCCGTGTTCCTCGACGAGACGAGCGCGGATTCTCCCGGCTTGACGCATTGAGATGCGGAGCCCGATGATCGCCCACGTTGCCGCCTCATAGGGGTCGACAAAGGAGACGGGCCTGAGGCCCGGATACTCTTGTTGGAGCTCGCCGATCACCGGATCTTGGGCTCCGATCTCCGCATATTTTGTCGCATCTTGATCCAGGGAGAATATGCGGGAGAGCTTCTCCCTTACGGCGTCTGTGTCGTCAGTGCCGGCGACTTCTACTTCCAGCTGCCCGGCGTTCTCAAGGATCTGGACTGCCGCGGGCTGGAAGGTTTTGTCGAGCAAGAAGGCGATGTACAGGCGCTCGCCCTCTCGCTGCCAGGTCCCGGAGATGGCTTCGAGGTTTCCCAGGAAATCCAGGCTTTCACGCCAAGAAAACGGGCCTTTGGGAGTAACTGTGAAGCGTTTGTCTTGGGGCACCTATTCCTCCCTATTGAGTAATCCCCACGCCGGCGCCCCTAGGCCGTCTGCCGGCGCAGTGTGGCCGCGCCCAACGCGATCGCCACCACGGTCCAGCCTGCCACGACGGCCAGATCCACCAGCACGGTTGAATTCAGACCGTTGGAGGCGCAGACACGAATCAGCCCGTCGACGGCGTACGTCAAAGGCACGACATCGGAGAGCCATTGGAGTGCGACCGCCATCTGATTGCGTGGCGCGAACAAGCCGCACACCAGCGCCTGAGGCAGAACGATAGCCGGCAGGAACTGAACCGCCTGGAACTCTGTACGGGCGAAGGCGCTTAGGCACAGCCCAAGAGCCATTCCCAGCAGCGCGTCGACGCAAGCGATTAGTAGGAGCATCGGAACCGATCCGGCCACTGTAAGGCCGAGCACAGTGAGAGAAACCAGCGCGACGAGGATGACCTGAAGCAGGGCGACCATACCGAAGGCGACCGAATAGCCCGCGAGGAGATCGATCTT
>DHWR01000169.1:13523-15149 GCA_002413265.1 Chloroflexi bacterium UBA5177 | reverse complement strand
GCAGTATCCGGAGAATGATCTGCGGCGGCCCGTACGTGAAGCGCTGCTCCGCGGCGCGGGCCGAGTTGGCCGCCTCGAATCCCGCATCGCTGAGCTGGAGGCGGCGATGCACCGAGCGGTAGGAGCGGAGCTCGACCTGTTACTGGTTGAATATGCGAAGGCGCGTGAGGAGTTCGAGCACCGCGGCGGCTACGAGCTGGAGTCGAGGATGAATGAGGTCGTGGACGGACTCGCACTCGACGTGGCCGGCTTCGATGCGCCCGTTTCGTCCCTATCCGGAGGCAATAAGACGAAGCTCTCGCTTGCCCGTCTCCTACTCTCGAGTGCCCGAATTCGGCTCCTTGATGAGCCCACCAACTACCTCGACCTACCGGCGCTCCTGTGGCTCGAGGAGTATGTGAACAGGGGCAACGCGTCATACGTCATCGTTTCTCACGATCGGCGGTTCCTCGATCGGACGGTCAGCGTGATTCTCGAGCTCGATTCGTCTGCACACACGCTGAGAGCCTGGCCCGGTACCTACAGTGAGTACGCTTTCGCCAAGCGGGTCGAGGAACAAAAGCACCGAGAGGCGTATCTCGATCAACAGGAGCAGGTGGCCAAGGTCGAAGAAGATATTCGGCGCACGAAGCAACAGGCACGAGGCACGGAAGAACGAACCAAGTCCGGGCGAGGCGCCGATCATGCTCGCCGGCTGGCGAAGAAGGTAGCCAGGAAAGCGAAGTCGCGCGAGCACCGACTCGAAAAGCTGCTTCACGCTCACGGGCTGGAGAAGCCAAGCCTCAGCTGGGGTCTGCATCTGGCCGATCTGGGTCGCGACCCAATCGGAGACGACCGACTCGTTGTGGAGATGAGAGGAGTTGGTGCCGGATATGAACACCATCAGGTGCTCACGGGCGTCAATCTTCTCATTCGGGGCCGCGATAGGGTCGCTCTCGTCGGAGAGAATGGATCCGGCAAGAGCACCCTCATTCGCTGCATCTCCGGTGACATACCGTGTAGCGGCACGGTAAGGCTCGGACCCAGCGTGCGGGTCGGACTGCTTTCACAGGAGAACGAAGGTCTCGAGCTCGAGGCGACCGTCCTGGATGCGTTTCGATCCCGAACTGAGATGCACGAAACGGATTCGCGTACCTACCTTCACAAGTTCCTCTTCAAAGGCGACGACGTTTTCAAGCCAGTTCGCGCACTTTCGTACGGCGAGCGCTCGAAGCTTGCGCTGGCCATTCTGGTCCTCTCCGACTCCAACTTCCTGGTGCTGGATGAGCCGACCAGCCATCTGGACATGCCGGCCCTGAGCTCCATCGAAGCCGCGCTATCCAGCTATGGTGGTCCCATGCTCGTCGTTTCTCACGATCGCGCCTTTCTCGAGGCCCTCGGCGTCACTCGCATCGACGTCATGGAAAGCGGCACGCTTCATTCGCTGGAAACCATCGAAGAGTACGAAGCCGGCATTCTGCAACGGCCACTTCTACGAACGGAGAACATCGATTGAACATCCATCTGGCGAGCAGTTTTGGCAAGGCCATTCCGCGAGCCGGCGCATGATCGATCCGGGTCTCGATGGCCGGGTGGCGATCGTGACCGGCACCGATCTTTCCCTGGGCATCGGCGCCGCTACCGCGC
>DHWR01000169.1:3142-13239 GCA_002413265.1 Chloroflexi bacterium UBA5177 | reverse complement strand
CTCGGACCCGTCCAAATCCTCGTCAACAACGCCGCAGCAAGCGGATCCGACAGCTTCAAGCCGGACGCTGAGGGAACAAGAGACTGGGCGCGACGCGAGCAGCGAACTATCACGGCGGCAACCCACGACTACATCTTTGCGGTGAACACCAGGGCGGTCGCGCTTCTGATGGCGGAGTTCGCGAAGCGAGCGGCGGCAAGTGGTTCGGGATGGGGCCGAATCGTGAACCTCAGCACGGACGGAGCCCATCGCTTCCCTGGAGAAGTGTCCTACGGCGCCAGCAAACTTGCCATCGAAGCTTACTCTCGCGCCGCCGCGGTTGAGCTTGCCTCGCTTGGCATCACCGTGAATATTGTTTCTCCAGGTCCCACCCAAACCGGGTGGATTCCGGCGGATCAGGAGGATGAGATCGCGCGAGCAATCCCTTTGGGAAGAGTCGGCCGACCCGAGGACATCGCGGACTCGGTGCTGTTTTTCTGCTCTGTTCAGGCTGGCTGGTTGACTGGTCAGACCCTGTACGCGGGTGGCGGACACCGTATGTAAAACGAAAACGGCCTAAGGGAATGTTAACAGGATAAAACTTGTAGTTACTAAGTAAAACTGAGTAGACTTGGCCATGGTTCACACTACTTGTTCACGATTCCATCGCGCGGTTGAGCTGATAGGAGGCCGCTGGAGCGGCCCAATACTGCAGGCAGTTCTCGCCGGAAGACATCGCTACGCCGACATCAGGGCCGCGGTTCCAGGACTGAGTGACACGATGCTTGCGCAGCGCCTTCGCGCTCTGGAAGCGGAAGGAGTTCTGCAACGGCGCGTAATTCCCAGCTCGCCGGTGCGCGTCGAGTATCACCCGACGGAAAAGGGCACGGCCCTGCTTCCTGTTCTGGGTGCCGTTGCGAGGTGGGCCGAGGTGTGGATAGAGCCGGAAACCGTACCCGTCGCCGATGAGAGATTTGCCAAGGAGCTAGCCCAATGAAACCCAACCTTCAAATTATTATTGCCAGCACCCGACCCGGAAGGGTGGGCTTGCCCGTGGCCGAGTGGTTCCAGGAGCAGGCTCTCGAGCATGGCGGTTTCGAAATCGAAGTCGTCGATCTAGCGAATCTGAACCTTCCCTTTATGGACGAGCCACGTCATCCCAGGTTCCGAAAGTACGAACACGAACACACCAAGGATTGGAGCCGGAAGGTCGAGGCCGCCGATGCGTTTGTGTTCGTAATGCCGGAATACAACTTCGGCTTCAACGCTCCATTGAAGAACGCCATCGACTACCTACATTTCGAGTGGCAGTACAAGCCGGTGGGTTTCGTGAGCTACGGCGGGGTTTCAGCGGGAACCCGAGCCGTGCAGATGATCAAACAGGTAGTCACGGCTTTGAAGATGGTGCCGGTGCCCGAGGCTGTTTCGATCCCCTTCGTGACTCAGTTCTTGAACGACGAGCGCCGGATGGAGGCAAACGAAACCATGGTCACCGCTGCTCGGACCATGCTCGATGAGCTGCAGCGGCTCGAAGGAGCGCTGGAACCGCTTCGACAGCCCGAGTTGGTGCATGCCTAGTTACGGTCCGCCAGCAATCATTGTCATCAAACTAGACCTTACGATCTCACGATCTCAGGTGTGTCCATAGAACGCCGCCTCCTCATCATTGTCGGCCAGGAAGGTACAGGAAAGTCCACGCTCACGAGGGCCCTCGTTCCCCATGTACAGCCTGGGGCGGCGATCGACGCCGAAGATGTTGGCCAGGTGAATCCATGGCAATGGAACGATGCGTTCAAGCTGTGCTGCCCAGCAGGATCCCGAACCGCCCTCGATTCACCGTGACCGGCGGGTCGCTTACTGAGCTTTCCTCGTCGCCCTTTAGCCTTCCGGCTGGAGCCACCCCCTTCGGAGTCGTCGTCACCTAAGACGCCGACATGCTGAGCTAGGCCAGGTAACGAGCGGGGAGCCTTTGGGCTCCCCGCTCACTCGTTACCTCGCAAACCTTGCGGAGCCTGTTGCGCCTTGCACCGCGTGTCAAGGGGGCTCGTTGGCCAAAATTAGATCAACCCGACGTCAGGCAAAGGGCTCACGTGGACGTTTGCTCCAATCCTCTGGCGTTTGCTTCTGCAGCCCACAGGGCGTATCGCCACGCTTCCGCCATATCGCCGCGGCTCGCTAACAGCCGGCTGTAGGCTACCGCTGCTTTCACATGATCGACTCGTGCAGGATCGAAGGCGGAAAGATCCGGCTGCTCATCCACGAAGTAGCCCAGCGGCAGCTCCAGCCTCTCAGCCACGAGCTCGAGCGCTCGCAGTGAGATGCGCGTCCGTCCGCGCTCTACCAGACTCAGGAAGGAACGGGAGAGAGCCTCGTTACCGAGCTCAGCCAGGCTCAAGCCACGCTGGCGTCGAGCGTGACGAATGCGCTCTCCGACTCGCAGTTGGAGAGGCGTGTCGCGTTCCTCAGCGGGCTTCCCTCTTTCCTTTACTACTTCCCGAGTCATCCCCCGCCTCTGCGAATTAGTCACCGCAAGTTTGGGGCGCTGACGGTTTTCCCATCAGCGCCCGAGATCGCATGCACTCCGTGCCGGTCCAGCTAGTGGCCCACGGGCACAGGAGGGACGTTGCTGTCGGCCAGCTGGGCCGGTCCGGCGTGGGCAGTCAGCCGGAGAACCGTCGGTGCGCTAACGAGCGCGCCGACGAGGTTGATGGCCAGGATCGTGGCCAGGATCGCGCGGGGCAGAGAGAAACGGAACATCGCAGGGCTCCTCAAGGTTGTAAATACAAACCAATACTAATGCGATTGGCGAGTATATGCAAACAAGAAGCGCGAAGCTAGACTCTCTTCCCCGTTCGTGCAAGAATTTGGCGACAGAGCGCGCCTGACACGCCGGTTTCAGGAGACGCGGAGACGCGGCCTAGGGTGAGAATTCGGCGTCGCGTCAATTCATACTAAACACGCCGGGGGTCAGCCGCTGCGCGAACTGTGAGCCCCTAAGGTTCTGGTTCCAGAGACGTCGCGACCTGTCGGCCCAAGAGATACATGGTGGGATACTGGGAGAGCTCGATGAGCTGCCGATAGGTGGTACGAGGGATGGATGGGTATCACCTACGTCTTTGCGTGCATGGCGGTGGTGAATCGCGACCAGGCGGCCGCCTGGTACGAAGTGCTCCTGGGGAGACCACCTACCTTCTTACCCAACGAGACCGAAGCCGTCTGGCAAGTTGCAGACACGGCCTCGATCTACCTCCTAGCCGACCCTGACCGCGCCGGGCACAGCGTCATGGCACTCGTCGTGGACGACCTCGACGCCACCCTGGCGAAGATCGCCGAGCGTGGGATCACGACCGGGGCGATCGAGGAGATCCCGGGGGCCGGCCGCAAATCCGTGATCACCGATCCCGACGGCAACGCGGTGTCGGTGCTGGAGATTCTCGCGACTTCCTAACGCCAGGCGCCTCAGGATTGAAGACAGGACCTAGTGGTGACGCAGCCTACACGAAGGGCAGGCTCTTGTCAGCGCCGGTTCGCGGGGCGTTCGTTGGCGGCAGCCAAGGCGTACATAAGAGCCAGCTCGGTGTTCCCGCGCTTCTGTAAGGTCAAGCTATACACCAGCGAAATGTCCCTAAATCGAGCTGCATGCCCGTGTTCCTGGAGCATTTCAAGGGCCTGCTGGAAGAGGGTATCGCTCACCTCATAATCGCCTTCTTGATCGGCCAGCTTGGCCAGTACGACCCATGCATCCGCCTGCGCCAGAGGAGATTCGGTGCCGATCACGGCCAGTGCCCTCTCGGCCTCGGCCTTCGCGCCTGCCCGGTCGCCGCGCTCTAATATGATGGCGGCCAGCGTGGTACGCGCCAACGCTTCCTCGTCCGTCGAAGCGGCGGCCAGCGACCGCTCTACCGCCTCCTCGGCGAACCCCAGAGCTTCGTCGAGTTTGCCCAGGTCAGCCAAGCGCGCGGCGACGTTGTTGAGCTCGTGCGCCGCGTTTTCCTGGTTGTGGTGAGCGTCATACATCGCCACGCTCATGCGAGAGTACCGCACTGCTTGCTGCAGATCGTCCTTGTGCTGATAGACACGGCTCAGACCGGCGTAAACGGCGGCCAGGCTATCCAGATCATTGACGCGGCCGAAGAGCTCGCGCGCCCGGTCGTAGTGAGCCAGAGCATCGTCAAACCGGCCTTGAACAAAGAGGTGGTGGCCTAGCGAGACGGTAATCATGCCGACCAGGGCGTCGTCCTGCTCGGTTTCAATCGCCAGATTCAGGGCTTTGCGGATATGGAAGATCGCTTCATCAACGTTAGACAGCTCGTACAGCGCGCGGGAGAGCTGATAGTGAATGTGGATGCGGAGGTGCACGTCGTCACGTTTCGCGAGACTCTGCAGCCCCTCGTGCAGTACGGGCAGCGCCTCCCGACGCTGACCGTTGGTGGTCAGTGCCCAGCCGCGTAGGTACAGTAGTCGGGGACCGGCGTGAGCGGGGTCGTCTATCGACGCCAGGATCCGGAGCGCTTCGCCTGCTTGGTGCTGCCTGATGGCAACCTCTGCCTGATCCAGCGCCAGCTCGCGCACCAGCTCCTGAGCTCCTTGAGAGCCGTCGAGGAAGTAGCTAATCGGAAGGTCGAGACGGCTCGCAAGAATTGATAGGGCCGACAACGAAGGGCGGCTGCGGCCAAGCTCGATCAAGCTGAGGTACGAGCGAGAGAAGTCGTCCCCGGCCAGCGCGGCCAGGGTCATGCCTTGTTCTTGACGTGCAGCACGCAAACGTTGCCCAAGATCGTTTGCAAGAGCGCTGGTTGCCTCGATGTGTCGACGAGCTGTGGCTTCTCTAACCACGATGCTTACTGACCTTCCGTATGATCCCTGAACTAGTTAAGGTCAGTATATGTTGAGCTGGACGTTTCGTCCAGTAGTCCGCGATACCGTGGCCGCCGTTCCGCGCAGTAACCGCGTTTCTTAGCGCCCCTATACTTGTTCGACCGGGGCGGAGGGCAGTCTGGCAGCAACGGCGGCGATCTCCACGGAGGATCTCACCAAGAACTACGGGCGGCTCGTCGCTGTCGATCACCTCAGTCTCGAGGTCGAAACTGGCGAGATCCTGGGTTTTCTGGGCCCCAACGGCGCCGGCAAGACGACCACCATGCGCATGCTGCTGGGGTTGGTCCGCCCTTCGGGCGGCAGCGTGCGTATCCTCGGGATGGACATCGAACACTACCTGCCGCAGATCCTGGCTCGCACCGGGTCGATCATCGAGAACCCTACCTTTTACCCCTTCCTCTCGGGACGGGATAATCTGCGCGTCGTCGCGCGTCTAACCGGATCTCCGCTGGCGAGGATCGAAGCGGTGCTCGAGCTGGTCGACCTGAGCAGCTCGGCCAAACGGAGTTTCAAGACATACTCGCTGGGGATGAAGCAGCGGTTGGCCGTGGCAGCCGCTTTGCTGAACGAGCCGGATCTGCTCATCCTCGACGAACCGGCGAATGGGCTCGATCCCGCCGGGATCGTGGAGATGCGCTCCCTCATGCGTCGTCTGAAGAGCCAAGGTCACACGGTACTCATCTCGAGCCATGTACTCCACGAGATCGAGCAGATCTGCGACCGCATCTTGATCCTCAACCACGGGAAGATCGTCGTACAGGGGAAGGTCGAGTCTCTGCTGAACGCGCGCTCTCGGATCGCGATTCGGGTGGATCGTGCGGGAGAGGCCCAGGCGATGCTCAAACCCATCGACTGGATTGAGGATGTGTCGCGGGAGGGCGACCTGCTCCTGCTGACGGCTCCGCCGGATCGGGCGGCAGACATCAACCGGCTGCTGGCCGGCGAGGGGTTATTCGCCTCCGAGATCAGGCCGGAGGAAGAAAGCCTCGAGAGGTTTTTCCTGGACGTGACGGAGGCGCCGAAGGCATGAGAGAGCTGCTCTCCGCCGAGTGGACCAAGCTTCGACATCGCTGGATGCCTCGCATCTTGCTCGTACTGATGCTCATCATTCTGGGGCTGCTGTTTTGGGGGACTGCCACAGACAGGACTCAGCGCGCCGACCTGTTGATGCCACACGGGTGGATGGTCGGCATGATCTTCGCGTCGTTCGTCGCCCCGTTTCTCTGGCCGATCCTCGGCGGCAGCTGGGCCGGCAACGAATACGGTTGGGGAACGATTCGGATGGTCTTGAGTCGAAGGCCGAACCGAATTCAGTTTGTCCTCGCCGGCCTCCTCATCCTGGGTCTGTTCGTGGCGCTGTCACTGATCATCACCGTCATCTTCAGCTCGCTAGCTGCACTTGCCGTCGCTGTGCTCACCGGAAACAAGATATTCGTCGGCTCCAATTACACTCCCAGCTTCCTGGTCGATCTGCTGAAAGTGTTCTTGAGCTCGTGGTACGTCCTGCTCTTTTACCTCGCGGTCGCCTATGCCGCGGGCACGCTCTTTCGGTCGGCTGCCGTGGGCATCGGAGTGGGGATCGGCGTGACGCTCGCAGACCTGATCATCAGCGGCATTTTCTTCGGCCTAGGGGGCCGCTGGCAGAACATTGCCGAGCACTTCCCGGGTGTCTACACCAGGGCGCTGCCCCTCAAGGTCGCGGCGGGGACACTGTCGCGCCAGTTCGCACGGAGCGGCAGAGCAACCCCCGGTATTCCGGAGAGTATCCTCGCCCTCGCGCTCTATACCGCCATACCGGTGGCCTTGGCGCTGGTTCTCGTTAGAGCGCGAGACGTTACCTCGTAGCGAGCCGACCGCAGTACGTGAGGCCCCTCCAGAGGGGCCCGACGAGTTCCAGCAGCGCGCTGCGTCAAGTACGCGGCGGCGTCATGCCGGCCCCCGGCCAGTGCATAATGTTCGATGATGGACGCCAAACACACCTTGACGGGTAGTTAATGGACGCGCCCGCGCAAGTCGCGCAGGAGAAACCCGTCCTGCACGCCGGCTCAGCTCCTACCTTTTCGATCGTCGCGCCCGTCTTCAACGAGTTCGAGACCCTGCCGGTTTTCTATCAGAGAATCGTCGAGGTCATGGAAGAGGTTGGGGACTCTTTTGAGCTCGTCCTGGTGGACGACGGCAGCCGAGACGGCTCGTACCAGGTCATGCGTCAGTTGCACGAGCGCGATCCGCGAGTGAGATGCGTCGAGTTCTCCCGCAACTTCGGTCACCAGATCGCCATCTCAGCCGGTCTCGACCATGCCAAAGGGCGCTGCGTCGTCATCATCGACTCCGACCTCCAAGACCCTCCGGAGGTAATTCCGAAGATGATCGCTCGGTGGAAAGAGGGTGCGGAGGTGGTGTATGCGCAGCGCGTCAAGCGAACGGGGGAGACCAGGTTCAAGCTGATCACCGCCTCCGCTTTCTACCGCCTGATCACCCGCATCACGGCCGTCGATATTCCGCGCGACACGGGCGACTTCCGGCTCCTTGATAGAACGGTGGTGGATGCTCTGGTGGCCATGCGAGAGCATCATCGCTTCATGCGCGGTCTCTCGGCGTGGGTCGGCTTTCGGCAAGAGGCGATTCACTACGAACGTCAGGAGCGTTACGCGGGCGAGACGAAGTACCCGTTGGTGAAGATGGTACGGTTCTCGCTCGATGCGATAACCGGTTTCAGCTATGCCCCGTTGCAGCTGGCAACCAGCCTGGGCTTCCTGCTGGCTGGAGTCAGTCTTTTCGGCATCGTGGTTGCCGTACTCCTCCGTATCGTCAACCACGCCATCGTCGGCCAGGCCACCACGCTGATTTTGGTGCTCCTGATGGGCGGCATTCAGTTGATCTTCCTTGGCGTTCTGGGCGAATATCTGGGCCGCATCTATGACGAAGTGCGGGCACGGCCGCTCTACATCGTGCGCGAAGTACTGGACTGAAACTTCTGCCTCTGCACGCTTGACACCTCGTAAGTTAAGCGCGAAAGTGAGTCTGTAGCCGTTTGTCAGGACGGCCTGTGGTTCATCGAGGAGGAGGAAAGCGTGTCTCTACGTACCGCACTGTGCGTGCTCCTGGCTCTCGCGTTCTCAGTCTCGGCAAGGGTAAGCGCGGTCGCTGCCCCATCGATCGATCACGTGTACGTGATCATGGAGGAGAACACCGACTACGAGGACCTGATCGGTAACACGGCAGACGCGCCGTATATCAACCAGCTGGCGCAGAGCTACGGCTTTGCCGCCAACTACTACGGAGTGACTCACCCCAGCCAGCCGAACTACCTGGCGGTGACTTCAGGCGACTTCTACGGCATCCACAAGGACGATCCAACCTTGACGTTTCCGGGCCAGAACATCGTCGACCAGCTGGAGACGAAAGGTCTGACCTGGGCAACATATCAGCAGGCGCTTCCTTCGGTTGGGTTTACCGGGGCACAGTTCCCGGCCACCGGTTCAGGGCTGTACGTGAAGAAGCACAATCCCTTCGAGCTTTACACCGACGTGTCGAGCAGCACATCTCGAATGCAGAACATCAAGCCCATCGATGCCCTGGGAACGGACCTGAGCTCGGGCCACGCGCCCAGCTTCGCTTTTATCGCACCGGATCAATGCCATGACATGCACGGCGTTTCTCCGCCCGCCGCCGCCAGCTACGGGATGCCGTGGTGCGGCTACCCGCCCAATTTCACCCTGAACCACGCCCTGATCCAGGCGGGAGATGCCTACCTCAAATCTCTGGTCACGACCATCACCGGGTCTTCAGGGTGGACCACCAATTCCGTCATCATCGTGACCTGGGACGAGAACGAATCGAGCGGACTGACCACGCCCAATCGCGGTTACGCGTCCTCAACCGGCTGTTGTGCCAGCCCTGTGGGTGACGGTGGCGGCCGGGTGCCCGCGATCGTGATCACCAGCACCCCGCAGCACACCGTCTCACTGCATCCTTACAACCACTACTCTCTCCTGCGGACGGTGGAGGATGCGTTTGGTCTGCCGTGCCTCGCCAACACCTGCGATCCGAGCGTCAACGCAATGAACGATCTCATCGCGCCGGCCACCACCGGAGCGGCGGTTCCCATCTCGCAGACGCTCGGTTTTGCGGTCACCTTCGCCAGCATGAACCCTGGACAGGGATACGTGCTGTTCGGTCCATCGTGCAGCAGCCTGGTCGAAACGGCGACAAACGATCTCGGTGCTAACACCACCACGCACACGGTGCTGGTGACAGGGAACGACCTGCCCGGCACCGTTGGAAACATCGGTCTCTCGCCAGGCGCCACATACGCGTACGAAGTGATAACGCAAACGAAGAGCGGGACCGAGGTCGACAACAACGGAGGACAGTGCTACTTCGGCACCATTTCCAAGCCCTGAGCGACCGCGGTTTGTGAAGTGAGAGGGAGCGGGCATCGCCCGCTCCCTTTTCTGCGACTTTTTGAGAGTAGGTTTACAGTCGAGGCCCCGATCGGTGACACTGACGGGCGCCTTGACAGTAATAGGAGATAGGAAAGGAAGAAGCGCCTGATCGGAAGAATTCCTCGTGCTCTGACTGTGCTGGGTCTCGTCGCGGTGCTAGGCTTTGCCGCGCCCTTGGCCCCCTCCGGCGGCGCCGTCGCATCGGGCATGGGCATCCTCCGGACGGCGCCTGCACTTCCACCCGTCCGCCGACTACAACCTTATCAGTCCTCGCCGATTAATCCGATCGTTCTCAGTACTGTTACCCTTTCAGCTGCCCAGACCGATCCTGCGAGCTGCCCGGCGCCGGCGCCGTCCGCTCCCTCATTTCCTAACACCCTGCACGCGATCTTCTGGACAGCCGTCTTCACCCAATTTATCGGGCAACACTTTGTCGCGAACGAGTGGTTGTCGCCCAGCGGCAAACTCTACTCAGAAGGAATCTCGGAGACCCATCCCGGACAGGCCGGGCCGATAACAGACTGCGGAGGCTTGTTGATTGTCGGATACCACGATCAGGAGATCGGCCACTGGACCTTCAGCCTGGTCGTGGACAGTCAGGTCATGGCGACGATCCCGTTCACGCTCACCAGAGCCGCGCCCACTGCAACGCCGACAATAGTCGTTCCGACACGGACGGTTAAGCGATGCAAGCACGTGTACCGGCGCGTTCATGGCAAGCGGCGGAAGGTCAAGGTTTGCCACCTGGTTAAGGTGAAGGCGAAGCCAACGCCGCCGACGCCGACGCCGATGCCG
>DHWR01000169.1:0-2977 GCA_002413265.1 Chloroflexi bacterium UBA5177 | reverse complement strand
GCCGATGCCGACGGCAACCAAGGGAGCGACAACCCTGACGAGCGTCACCTCAGCCACGGACTCCGTACGCCCGGAGCCCAAGGCGGTGGAGCGGTCGTCTCTCGAAGCCAAGCCGTAACTTGCTTGGTCGAAGTGTTGGGTGCCGAAGCTCCCTCGATCCCGTTCTGTAGTCGTGGCATGCTCTCTACTCTCGATTGCTGCCACGAGCCAGAACTGCGCGCGGCGACGATTCGTCGCAGCGCGGCTCTCGAGGACCCTCGTCGGCTCAAGGGAGCACGAATCGGAATGTCCATGACCCGGTCGAGGTGCTGCTACTCGCAGGTCTGGCAACGAACGTCCACTCGCCGTGCTTGTCCGACAGGGCGGCGAGGTAACTCACGGCCGTGAGGCCATCGCCTACCGCCCAACTGGTTTGCATCACGGAACTGGGATCGGATTGCCAACCATCCACCGACAGCGCACCCACCACGTCTGGCCCAGCGCCGCTCATGTACAAACGAGTTTCCGTTGGCGTCACCACCACCCGTTCCAGAGCCACGGTCCTTCCTCCCGCCGTTTGCACTTCATGCAGGTCGACGACGCGGCCGGAAATGAAAGGTACTGAAAGATCGAATCTTACCGGGCCACCCAGTCTGACGAGGCGGATCGGGCTCTTCGCTTGTCCCACAGGGGCCGCGGTTGCAATGGCACCTGCCGCCACGCTCGGCATTGGCGGGAATTGCATCGGCGGTGTCTGACCGTCCTTCGGCAGCGGCCCTATCTGCTCCATTGCTTCGATCCAGGGAAACACTACGTGGAGCTGGATGGTTTGCGGGGATCCCTTGAGCGCAGAGGCATCAAACCACTGCAGGTAAGCGTTCGGCTGAGCTATAAGCCCATCAGCAACTTCGCCATGTCCTGGAAGCGTGACGCCGTTGGCTTCGATCTGGTTGGCCCCAAGGGAGAAGTTCCACACTCGACGACCGGGAGGACCTGCCACGGTGTAACCCAGGATCACTCGATTGGCGTCGGCGTAGACTCGGCTCAGAGTCACGGTGAACCCGGCGATGCTCCGGCTGAGGTTCACCTGTTCGCCAAGGTTCTTGGTGACGATACTGCTAGCGCCACTGTCAAGTCCAAATACCTTGTCGATGAGGGGAACCGCTGAGTACGCTGCCCCCGTGACGGCTACAATCAGCGCTAGCGCTGTGGCCATGGAACCGAGTCGCAGTGGCAATCGCACGCGTGCGCCCCACGCCCGACCAGCCGGACGCTCATGCGCGTGGACCGCGCGCTCGATCCGACGAGCCAAGTACGTCGGTGCGACCACGCTTCGGGAAATCATGTCGAGGTCGGTGACAAGACGGAGCAGGTCAGGGCCTGGCGCGTCCCCTAGGATATCGCCAAATCGGTCCTTCAGCGGCGCTCTAGTCATGGTATTGCTCCTTGAGAGTCTGTAGAGTGCGGGTCAATTGTTTGTGTACCGCGGCGGGTCTCTTGCGAACGACTTCTGCGATCTCACGTACGCTGAGCTCGGCAACGAACCGCAAGGCCAGGAGCTCTCGCTTCCTGGGATCGAGCTGTGAAAGGAGGCTGCGCAGTTGCGCCAGCGATTCCCTGCTCACCACTTCGGCTTCCAGGCTTTGCTCTTGTTCCGCCTGCAGGGCATGGGGTAGGTGATCCCAGTCGACAGTAGGCTTGCGACGGCGGTGCGCATCCGTAGCTACGTTCCGCGCGATGCGAAACAGCCATGCGGCAACCGGCACACCTCGGTTGCGGTAGCGCGGAATGGCGTCAAGCGCCTTAAGGAAGACCTGTTGGGTGAGGTCGGCTGCTTCTTCTTCGGTGCTGCTTCGCGCACGCAGGTAGCGGTAAACGCGTTCCAAGTACAGTCGGTACAGATCGCTGAAGGCTTCTGGGTCCGTGGCAAGCCGCTCCGCAAGCGTCGACCCATCCGGGGTGTCCTCAGGCTCGTAGCTGTAGCTCAACGGTAGCCTGGAAGCGTCATCGGCGTACATGTGGTTGTCCCGTCATTCTGCGCTTCCTTCAGCCACTATGAGCTGGTCACCGCGGCGATAGCAGTAAGAACGCATGACAGACGAAAAGTAGACATCGAGCCGGATTGTCGTGGGCGACGGTGCTTGGGTCAACCGAGCGTAGTATGCCAAGGAGCGTACCGCTCGGCGTGTCGTTGGTAGCAGCGTCATTGTGAGCGGTGGCGAGGATTTCCTCGTGGGGAAGCCACAGATGGCCAGCCTGGACAACAACGAATCGGCACCTCCGGCTGGATGTACAAGCGCTGGAGTTCCGCCCGTAGAAGGTGCCCGGTAAGGACCAGCTGGCCTTCTAGGCCGAGCGCCTCAATTCGATGCTGCGATAATGACCAAGTCCCGAACGCGGAGCAGGGCCACGGGACACACGAAGGAGCATATCTCGTGACCGAACGTGTCGTACTGCTCGGCGGAGGTACGGGCCTCTTCACGGCACTTAGCGGGTTGCGGCGCCATGACGTCGATCTCAGCGCCGTCGTCACCATGGCCGACAGTGGCGGCAGCTCGGGGCGGCTCAGGGACGAGTTCGGTACGCTTCCCGCCGGCGACGTCCGCCGCTGCCTGGTCGCGTTGGCCGCCGACGACGAGGTGGGCAAGCTCCTAAGGCAGCTTTTCGAATATCGCTTCGAGCGCGGCGAGGGGCTTACCGGACATTCTTTCGGGAATCTGCTGCTCACTGCTCTGGACAATCTCACTGGCGGAATGGACAAAGCCATACGGGAGGCTGCTCATTTGCTGCGCGTGAAGGGTCAGGTGCTTCCCGTCACTCTCACCAATAGCCACCTTCACGCCGTGCTGGAGGATGGCCGCACCTTGGAGGGAGAGAGAGCCATCGATTTGCGCCGAGAGTCGGTGGCAATCGAACGTGTCTACCTCGATCCGCCCGGCGATGCTACTCAGGAAGCCATCGACGCCTTTCTCTCCGCCGATATGATCGTCATCGGCCC
>DHWR01000228.1:1808-6591 GCA_002413265.1 Chloroflexi bacterium UBA5177 | reverse complement strand
CCCCCCGCGCCCCTCCCCCCCCCGCCCCCCCCCGGCGTGCCCAGCGCGCACGACAGGATGGACAGTGCCGGCCGCGTTCGCCTGAAACGGCTGCACCCCAAGCAGCGCGCCAAAGAGAGAAGTCTTTCCCGTCCCAGCAGCCCCGAGGAGCGTTATTTGCCGCCCCTCAGCCGCCATCGCCCGCTGAACCTGCTTCAAGCTTTCGAGCGCGGGCCTGAAGCCATCGGGGCATCCCTCCTCGGGAGCTCGAGCCAGCGACCCGTAAATCGAGCCGAACCGCGCCCAAATCTCAGCCGCCGCGTCCATCAACCCTCGCTCACATCCTTCCTAATTTCCGCCCAACCAAAGCCGCAAATCGTCCGATGCGGAATTACCTCAATCCATGCCAACCGGCCAAGCGCAACTAACAGCGGCATTATGCCGCCGGCATTATGCCGCCCGCATCGTATTGCGGCACTGTGCCGCAACATGGTAAACAAACAACAACATCTTGATATTGGCGCTTTGATGGGCACCGGTAGTGTGTCGAAGCGTCGACAACACGGCACAGCGAGCTGCACATGGACGAGATTCCGGACATCTTCTGGGAAGCGCTGAACGAACTGTCGTTTGAAGGTTTGCCGCCCGGCCCCGACCAGGTTGGCTGGCGACCCGCCCTGCCGGAGGGCTTGACCGACGCTCTCGAAGTGGCCGAATCGACGGTGAGTTTTGGCCGTATGGTGCATCTGGTTGGTGATCCTGCGTCGTCCGAAGTCGCGTATACGCACGTGATCCTGCACCACGGTCTGCTCGGGATCAGGGTCTACTTCCCCGCGCTGCCCGTTCCCGGCGTGGTTGGCATTCCCGCATACGGGATAGGGTTTCGCGACCTGCCACAGGTGCGGCGCATGTATGAAGTCGAGCGAGTTCTCGAGGCCGTGGGTCAGCGCGGCGACGTGCGAACCGCCTACGGCGAAGCCGTTTCAGCGGCGACCGTGCAACAGGCCATGCGCGCCCTTTCCGGTATGGCAGGGTTCGAACGGCTGCCGTTCACCCTGTTTCCTTTGCAAGCCGCTTAAGAGCTGTCCATGCTCCCTGCAGGTTGACCGCCGGCGAGCTGTGACAGCCCTAGCAAGCTGAGCGTTGTACGGGCACCAGTCCAGGCGAACGACTGATACTGCATCATCACAGGATCGCGGAGGCCCGCCGTGCTTCTCGGGAGACAAGGGGTCGGACTCCTCGTTGCTAGTTTCCTTCTCGCGGGATGCGGCGCGCGGTCCCTGAACCCCGCTCCAACCATCACTCTCGGTTCACAAACAACCGTTGCTCGGGCCCTTGCCTTCTGTGAATCGCACCCACTCACTCGTGGCCGTCCGGCGCGCCTGCGAGGCTGGTACGTCAAGTACCCGATTCGATCAGCCGGACCCGCAGTATATGGGGAGCTGGTCAAGTCACCCGCTGAGACAAGCGACGTGCTTGATACACACCTCGCCCCCGCACAAATGACATACGGGATCGTTCTGGCGGTTCCCGAGCTTGGTAGCGACGCTGTCAGCCCCGGTCCCCAGACTCGTTCTTGGGTGAGCGTGCTTGGAACCTTGTCTTGCGTCAACGGCGACAGCCCAGCCGAAATGACTGTCCAAAACGTCCTGCCGTACAAGGCGGCTTCGAGCGCCATCCCTTCACCCTTGTTCCCTCGCAAACGGCCTAGGCCGAGCGAGAGTGGGTTTCGTCATTAGGGATCTCTTCTCAATAGTCGTCTGTCAAGAGTCGTTCGCGGTGACGAGCGCCTCGGCACAGAATGTCCCTAGATCTGCATAAGGCCGCTCGATTGGGTAGATTTCCTACTCTGAGCCCACCCGAGTTCTGGCCTCCAGCGCCTCCCGGTACGAGGGCGAAACCACCGGTCCGGCCAGCAGCGGATCGTCCGTCTGTTCCATCCACGTCCACAGTTCGCTATCGAGCTCGCGTTCTATCTCAACATGTGACTCACCACCGGCCACGTTGCGCTGCTCCAGCGGATCTGCGTGCAGATCGTACAGCTCCGTGGGTGGATGCTGGCTCCCGTGATAAAGCTCCACGTGCTCTCGAAAGATCGATCCTAGCTGGACATCTCCCGGAACCTCGACCGCGAAAGACGTCTCGAAGTTGCGGATGTATTTGTGGCGCTCGGTTCGTATGGCCCTCATAGGATCGTAGTAGCTGTGGTAAGTCTTCTCCGCGTACACGGCCGCGCGTCCCGCAATCGACTCGCCTCGCAGAAGTGGAAGAAATGACCGTCCCTGCACGTCGCCCGGCATCGGCACGCCCAAGATTTCCAGCAGTGTCGGCAGCACGTCGACGTTGCTGACAAGACCTCCGACGACCAGCGCCTCTGGCAGTCCACCTTGTGGCCACCGCATGAGCAGCGCGATTTCGATACCCGGATCGTATAGCGTGCATTTAGCTCGCGGCATGGCGAGGCCGTGATCGGTGGTGAAGATCACCAACGTGTCTACAGCCAATCCGGCCTCGTCCAATGATTTCAAGACCCTTCCAACACCGGCGTCCGCCTGCTGGACATCTTCGTGCAGAGCCGAGAACTCCAGTCGCGAGGACGAGTCTGAAGGCAGATAAGCGGGAATATCCATGTCGTGCTTGACATTGAGGAACGCATTTCCCTCCCCGTACGGACGGTGCACCTCCTCCAGATTGACCTCGACGTACAAAGGTTCACCGGACAGCGAACTCCCTAAGAAGTCCGCGATCTGGGAGGACACACCTTCGCTGAGCGCTGTTCCCTCAAATGGATGGACGTGCTGAAAGCCGAGACGTTCGATGTGCATGCTCACGTGCTGCAGTCCGAACAGGTGAGTCTCGTAACCGGCGGCTCCCAAAATCTCAGCCGCATGCCGCTCACCGGCGGCCAGATCCCAGCCGAACGGAAGATGCGCCAATCCCATGACTCCGGCGCTGTGCGGGTACCGGCCCGTTGCCAGCGCCGTTCGCGCCGGACTGCACCCGGAAGCTGTAGAGAAAGCATTGGAGAACCGGATGCCGGCGGCGGCCAGGCCATCCAGATGAGGCGTATCCAGGGTCTGGACGCCGTAACAGCCCAGATACCGCCCCAGATCGTGGCAGGTTATCAGGAATACGTGAGGCCGTGCTCGAGGCTGCTTGCTGTTCAATACCCCTCCACTCTCGACAATAGCCGCAATCCAAATCTCGTGAGGCAGGTAAGACGCGCAGGCCGGCAGGCCGTTTTCCCCCGTGCCCTCTCCCTCGCATCCCGAGTGGGTTGTGATTTCAGAGGACGGCCATCTATCCGGCCCGCCCCTCCCACTCATGCACCATCGCCTGGAAGGCACGTAGCTCATTCCGTATGGCAGTAACCTCGGGTCGGGGAACGACCTCCTCGGTGCGGTCTGCCTGCCACGCGGCGATGCTCAGCTCACCTGCAAGGGACGACAAGGCGCTGCCGAAGGTCGCCTCCTCCACTCCACCAACAGACGCGCTCCCGTAGCCCAGCATGTTGCGGCCGTCCACGGGAGACGCAGCAACCGGACGTTCAGAACCAGCAAGATCCGCTCGTAGCACTCGAAGCCCGAACCCCAGGTCCTCGATGGCGCCTCGATGGAGGCCAAGGTCGGCCCGCGCGTTCTCGCTCGCCGCGCAACGAAACGCGACCTCGACTAGCTGGTGAGAAATGCAAATCTCTCCGAGAAGACGATCGAGGTCTTCCAGTTCGGGCGGGCCCTCGGCGATCCCGGACAATATGCGTTTCCTCCTGACCAAGCGCGGGGACGGCACCAGCACCGATCATGGTGAGAGAGAGTACCAGTCTATCCTCATTCTCACGGACGGAACGGGTTCAAGGTCTCGCCCCAGACCGTTGGCGCGGGGCGCGCCATCCCGATCATCTCCAATACCTTGCGCTGATGGACTCCGACCGTTACTCAAGGCCTTCTTGACGGTCCAGGAGTTTCTCATTCAATAGCTCGTAACCCGGCGACCAGACAATACGTTTCTATGAATACGTCCAGATCCCTGCGGCCTCTCGCCGTCCTCGCCGTCATCGGCGCTCAACTACTTATCCTGCGCGTCCCCGTCCACGGCCAAGCTGCGAGGCCGTCGATCCGCTTAGCCTTCGTCCATAGCGGGAAAATCTGGATCCTCCATGAGCCGAGCGGGCGCAAGGTCCGCCTCCCAATCGGCGGCAACAATTCTTCCCCGCGCTGGACTAGCAACGGCCGTGCCCTGCTCTTTCGCCAGGTCCGCGGAACGCGCAATGATACGTATCGCTGGCAGTCGGGGCACGACATCGAACAGGTTCCAACGGCGTCTGGTCGCCGGACGGATCCGCGGTTGCCTTCGCGAATCCAGTACCTGGGGGCGGATTCGCCGTATGGCTCTCGCGAGGCAGTCGAATTGTGCGCGTCACTCCGGCCAAGCCAGGCTTTGTTTGGCAGCCCCTCGCCTGGTCGGCGGATGGGACCAGGTTGGTGATCTCGAGCGTCACCCTGCCTGTTCGGGCCAGGCCAGGTCGCAAGGCAGCTCCAAGTTTAGCTGCCCTCTGGGTGCTTGAAGCAGGCGGCCCAGGCTCGTTGCAACGGCTGCCGATGCCGACTGGATCCGGCGGAAGGTCGGGATGGCCCGACACCACCTTCTGGTCTCCGGACGGTCGCTTCCTCACCGTGGGCGTCGGCCCGAATCAGCCTTGCTTGTCCTGCCGAGCCGATGGGGTTCCCTACTACGTCGTCCCCCTTCGGGGTGGCAAGACCATACCACTCGGAACTGCGCTCGGTCCGGGCGAGACCATGCCAAC
>DHWR01000228.1:0-1543 GCA_002413265.1 Chloroflexi bacterium UBA5177 | reverse complement strand
GGCCGCGAAACCTACGACGGGAAGCATCTCACCCGGGACAGCTCGTCCAACGGTCGGCGCCGCTCGCTCTGTCACAACCCGCACCGCTCCGACATTCAGCCGGCCATCTCACCAGACGGGAAGCACATTGCCTTCGCCAGCAATCCTGTACCATCTCCCATACCGCCCGCGGGCGTACTCGACCTCATCGCCGGTCGTCACGTCTTGGTGGCGGATGCCCGCGGCGCGCACTGCCGCCAGCTCACCGACTCTCCGGGCTGGACCGATGAGTCTCCGGTTTGGTCTCCAGACGGCCACTGGATCATCTTCCTCCGCTGGCACGGCCCCTTGCGTGCGCGTACTTCGGAGGTGGCGCTCTGGGCCGTGCGACCCAACGGCACCGGTGCTCAGCGTCTCACAGCCCTGGACCTCCCTCCAGGATTCGACGATGGCTTCGGCTATTACGGGGCCTTTCAGTGGCACCACCTGTTCGCGGTGGCTCCGTAGCGCGAGCGCCGGAACAACTCACCAATCTCAATCTGCCCCAACGGGCAAACTCTCAGGCCTCCGAGCCGCGCCTCGCCGACCAATATGTCTCGGCTTCCTTTTCCATTTTCTCGAGCCGCGTGTAGTAGTCCGGATACTCGTTCAGATGCGCCCAGGCGATCTTTCCGGTAGTTTCCAGGCTGCCATGCGTCACGTTCATTTTCGGATCATCGGATCCATGCTCCATCTCGACGGCCAGCCCCATCCGGAACTGCTCCAGATCGACCTTATTCCAATCTATGCCGATGGAGTCGCCAATATTCTTGGCCTCCGCTGTCGTGAACTGCTTCCCTTCTGGCATTTTGTTAATCTCCCTCGAGCTGTGCTTTTGCCGCCGGAAACGCCGTGCCAAGTGCCGCCACGATCTGATCCAGACGCGCATCCTGGGCAGCCAGATGTGCGTCTTGAACCACCAGGTGCTCCTGGATTTGTCGCGCCGTGTGGAAAGTTGCGTCTGCGTCGTTCCAGGTATCCTCTGCTCGCTTGTCGGAAGCCGCGCTGAGCAGGTTCTGGCCGACCATGATGACAGACAACATCACCAGCTGGATGAACGTCTGGCTGATCCACTGAATCAGCATCAGGGGTGAGCCAAACGCCTGCGGCAGTGCGATCAGCGCCAGACACGCGAACGCGTAGGCGCACCACATCGTGCCCACCGCCCTCGTCAGGATCAGCGCTATTCGCCCATTGAGATTGGGCTTAACCTGATCCTCGACCTTGACCGGCTTCTGTTCCTTGTGCGCGCTCATATGCGGGTGGAAACTCGGTAGGAAACGGAAACGTTCGGTGCGCGAGTCAACTGCCATATCAGGCTCCTTGTGAGTTTGCGTGCGACGATTGTGCCCCATTGTGCAGTCGCGGCGGTGGAACGATGGGGCCCGTCGACTCGCGCGGAAGCCGTTCGCTCGCGGACGAGCAACTGCGAGCTAGCCGCACGGCTGCCCGAAAATTCTAAGTGACCTCAGGCGGCGCCAGAACGCCTAGCAGAGCGCTCCGACCGTCACCGCGCCGTTTCCCA
>DHWR01000031.1:2456-2870 GCA_002413265.1 Chloroflexi bacterium UBA5177 | reverse complement strand
ACCATCCCACCCCGCCGTCTCGATGCGCTGCCCTTCGCGACCCTCTGCGTTCAATGCCAGAGTGTCGCGGACAAGCGCGGCAAGATGGCTCTGCTCCGCCCCGCGCGCTTCTGATCTAGCCAAGAACCGTAGGTGAAGCCTGGCGACCCGAACCGTCGCCAGGCTCATTGTGCTTATGGGCCGCAAGTTCTAGACAAGAAAAGCGACCGGTGACCGAAAGAAGGAGAGGATTTCTCCCTGAAAGGGGTATTCACAACGCGCAAAAAGGGGCGTAGGCTGACGTCGATATAGAGAGCTCCGCGTGGCGGAGCACCAGGACAGGACGATGCGTTTCACAGCTCTACTATTCATCGGCGTCACCAGCTCAGCCGCGTGGCTGGCCGTGCTCCTCGCGACCGGCTTTAGCGCAGCCGC
>DHWR01000031.1:0-2088 GCA_002413265.1 Chloroflexi bacterium UBA5177 | reverse complement strand
GCCGGCAGGGCGTGAAAACTAGGTTATCGCCTATTCCCAACTGAAAAGTTTCTTAGTATAATGGTCTGGTTAGTAACGTTCCGGCAGGTGCTGGCCGTTAGATTGCACTTTGTGGTCTTCCAGCTCCAGTACGACGTCAACTAAAAGAAATCTCGAGGAGCTCGAAGACAATGGTGTATTCCGACAAGACCCTGACGTGCGCTCAGTGTGGGAGTGAGTTCACGTTCAGCGCTGACGATCAGCAGTACCACGCCTCGCGTGGCTACCAGGATCCCAAGCGTTGCCCGTCGTGTCGCGCGGAGCGACGGAACAGCCAGGGCGGCGGGAGCTACGGCTCATCCTATGGCGGCGGCAGCGGCGGTTACGATCGCCCGCAGCGTCAGATGTATTCCGCGACCTGCGCAAGCTGCGGCCGAGAGGCTCTGGTTCCGTTCCAGCCACGAAGCGACAAGCCCGTCTACTGCTCGGACTGCTTCCAGCCGCGCCGCACGTCTAGCTGGTAAATCAACAGCAGACATAACCCGTAGCCGTCGGTCGCATGACCGGCGGCTATTTCTTTTCCTTATAGGATCCAGTCTCTCCGACGGGCGAAGTCGTGCAGGGCACGTTCCTGGTCTTTGGCTTCTATCGCGCCTGGGCATATCATCCGCAGACGGGAGATGGCAGCTTCGGGCTCCATTCCCTGGCGGACGAGGTAGGCCGCTAGCACCGTGCCGGTTCGCCCCTGCCCCTGCAGGCAGTGCGCGGCTACTGCCCGTCCCCTGGCCCGCTGGTGATCGATAAAGCGCAGAGCCTGAATCAGCTGACTCGGCTGAGGCGCGGTCATATCGATAACGGGCAGGTGCAGAAAGTCGATCCCATCGATCTCCTCAGAATCCAGGTAAAGCCCCGTCTCGGTGAGCGACAGCACCGCCAGGACTCCGCGCTCCTTCAGCCAGTGCAGGTCTTGCATGACCGCACTCGGGTCAGGCGCCGGCGACTCGCCTCCCGGCCGCGAACAGCCGGCCAGGACGCCCTCCTCGAGCCAGTAAAACCGCTTCATCTGTCGAATAGCCTCCGTCTGCTACCCGAGACTACCTGTCTGATTCGCGGCCTGACATCAGCCGATTCGACGGATTGCGTCCCCTCGTTCGGCCAGGAGGGCATGCGAGCGCTCGGGTCATCCTTACGTGAGCGATTCCACCAACCCGGGCAGGTCGGCCATGCTCTCAATCGTCCAGACTTTGCCCTGCGTCGCTTCATTGAGCTCAGCGTGCTCGTGGACCCACGTGGTGTGGTAAGGGATGTGAACCGCGCGTGCACCTATCTCGACAGCGGGCAGGATGTCGGATCTCACGGAATTTCCCACCATGAGCCACTCATCGGGAGTGATCGCGTGACGGGACAGAAGGCGGCGGTACGTCTCCAAATCCTTCTCAGACACGATGTCCACCTGCCAGAACAGGTCAGCCAGGCCGGACCGCGCTATCTTACTTTCCTGGTCGAACAGATCGCCTTTCGTGATCAGCATCAGGCGGTAGCGCTCTCTCAGCGACTCAATTGCTTCCTTCACACCCTCCAGTAGCTCAATCGGGTTTTGAAGCATCTCCTTGCCCCACTGGAGGACCGTTTTGATATCGCTCGACCGAGCCTCTCCGTTTGACGCTTCGATCGCCGTTTCGATCATGGAAAGGGTGAAACCTTTGATCCCGTACCCGAACAACCGAAGGTTGCGCATCTCGGTGGCATGCAGCCGCTCGAGGACGCCCTCGCCTGCATACGGGAGTAGAAGGTTCGCAAAGCGCTCCTGCGTAACCGTGAAGAACCGCTCGTTGTGCCAGAGCGTGTCGTCGCCGTCGAAAGCGATCGCCGTAACCTTAGCCGCCATCTCAGATCATGCTTTAGCCGGAAAACTCAGCCTGCGCGCTCTGCTCCAGCGGCTCGTTTAGCTCGATGAGGTGCCCGGCAGGGTCGCGAAGATGGGCGGTTCGGATCCCCCACTCAGGACTCGACTGGACCGTGGTGACGAAGTTCGCGCCTTTTCTTGACAGCTCAGTGACGAGAGATTCCAAGCCTTCGACGCCGAAAACGAGCACGACCTGGTCGCGA
>DHWR01000108.1 GCA_002413265.1 Chloroflexi bacterium UBA5177 | reverse complement strand
CTCGGGGAAAACCTCGACAAGCGAAATTTTCGCCGGAAGGTTTTGGATTCCGGCGTGGTAATCGAAACGGGTTCGCACACGCAGAACGGTACCCGTCGGCCGGCGAGGCTGTATCGATTCGCCGACCGGGACTTCGAGTTCAGATAGATCTGGTTCGTGATCCAGAGAGGATTGGTTCCCCGTCAATGAAAAGTGAAGGATTGACACTCGAAAAGCAGAAGGTGGCAGCAAACTCGACCTGCAGCTCGTCACAGACTGACGATCCCGTCTCGGCTTTCACATCGCTTGCGGGGCTCGGATCACAGGATCAAACTTCATATGGCCCGGGTGCGAGCTTCGAGGTCCGTCCACCGAGTCGTGCCGCCATGGCCCGTCAGGCTCCTCTGCCCGCCGAATACCGGTCGCTGTTGCCCGACGAGATCGACACGCGCATTGCCGAGGCTAGACGACGGCTAGGCGACCGACTGGTGATATTGGGGCACCACTATCAGCGCGAAGAGATCATCCGGCATGCCGATCTGAGAGGCGACTCTTTCAAGCTTTCGCAACTGGCCGCGGGCAGGCCGGACGCGGAATTCATAGTCTTCTGTGGCGTGCATTTCATGGCCGAGAGCGCAGACATTCTCAGCGGTCCCGATCAACAGGTCATCCTTCCGAACCTGGCAGCGGGTTGTTCCATGGCGGATATGGCCAACCTCGACGATGTTGCCGCGTGTTGGGACGAGCTGGCACGGGTCTGCGGCCCAGGTACTATTCCCGTGACCTACATGAATTCGGTTGCCGACTTGAAAGCGTTCTGTGGCGAGAACGGCGGCGTCGTCTGCACCTCCTCGAATGCTCCGGCCCTGGTCGAGTGGGCCATGCGGCAGGGAGAACGAGTGTTGTTCTTCCCTGACGAGCACCTCGGCCGGAATACGGCACACCGTCTTGGGCTCGGTCGCTCGATCGTCTGGGACCCGCGCAAGCCGCTCGGCGGCAATACCGTAGAGGAGCTGCGCCAGAGTCAGGTGGTCCTGTGGAAGGGGTTCTGTTCCGTCCACGAGAGGTTCACGGTCGAGCAGATAGAAACGGCCCGGCTGGAGCATCCGGATATAACGATCGTCGTGCATCCAGAATGCAGACGGGAAGTCGTCGCTGCCGCCGACATGGACGGTTCGACCGAGTTCATCATCAAGGTGATCGAAGAAGCACCTGCCGGCAGTCAGTTTGCCGTCGGCACCGAGATCAACCTGGTTCGCCGCCTGCAAGCCGAGCATCCGGACAAGCTCATCTTCTGTCTCGACCCCATCGTTTGTCCGTGTTCCACGATGTACCGAGTCCACCCGGCTTTTCTCTGCTGGGCTCTAGAGAACTTGGTGGAGGGTCGAGTAGTAAACAGGATCGCGGTCGACGACTCGACTCGCCGCTGGGCGCGAGTTGCCCTCGACCGCATGCTCGATCTCGGAGCCTAGGATTGGAACATCTAGACGAGGAGCTAACGTCGGCGCCCTGGGATCTGATCGTGGTCGGAAGCGGCATCGCTGGACTTTATGCGTCTTTGCTCGCTGCTGAGTCGATGCGCGTCCTCCTCGTGTCCAAAGTTCAGCTCGAAGAAAGCAACACTCGATACGCTCAGGGCGGTATTGCAGCGGCGCTTCGAGCAGGTGATTCGCCCGAGCTGCACACGCGAGACACCATCGCCGCTGGCGACGGTCTCTGCGACCCCCAAGCGGTGCGTGCACTGACCGGAGATGCGCCGTATTGCATTCAAGATTTGCTACGACGCGGCGTCTCGTTCGATCGAGATGGTGGGGAGCTCGCCTGGACGCTGGAAGCGGCGCACTCCCTCCCGCGCGTGCTCCACGCGGGTGGCGACGCCACGGGAGCAAGCATCGAGCGAACCCTGGCCTCGGCTGTCAGATCCTCCGGCGTGCGTGTTCTGGAGAATGTCTTCTGCATTGATCTGACGACGCGCGGCGGCGTCATCACCGGATTGGTTTTACAGAGGAGCGACGGGTGCCGGCTGGCAGTCGAGGCGCCTCGTGTGCTCCTCGCGACCGGCGGTGCCGGTCAGCTGTTTTCAAGAACCACCAATCCCGACGTGGCAACCGGAGATGGTCTCGCCCTGGCGTATCGCGCCGGCGCCGAGCTTGCGGATCTCGAGTTCATCCAGTTTCATCCGACCGCATTCGCGCTCGATGGAGCGCCTTCGTTCCTTATATCTGAGGCCGTACGTGGAGAGGGTGGCATACTTCGGGACGTCACTGAGCGGGCCTTCATGAGCGACTACCATCCCGACCGCGAGCTAGCCCCAAGAGACGTGGTGGCGCGCGCCATCCACACGCAGATGCGCAAGACGGGAAGCAGCCACGTTTGGCTCGACGTTCGGCACCTGTCCTCTCGCACGGTGGAGACGCGGTTCCCAAGTATCATGCGGTTTTGCCGGGGACAAGGGATTGAGCCGCTGCGCGAGCCGATACCGGTCGCGCCTGCCGCGCACTACATGATGGGCGGCATCGTCGTCGACCTCGCGGGCCGCTCGACCATTCCTCGCCTCTCGGCTGTGGGCGAGGTCGCGCGAACCGGCGTGCACGGCGCGAACCGGCTGGCGTCGAACTCGCTGCTCGAAGGACTGGTGTTCGGACGACGGATCTCCCGGCTACTCGCGGCCGGCGACCCGTTGCGCGGGCTGTCGACGTCGACGGCAGAGTTCGGCACGGTCGAGGACGACAGGACGGATGCCGGCTGGCTGATGGATCCAGCGGCCGTCCCGGCGATGCGCACGACGATGTCGGACGGCTCCGGCGTGCTGCG
>DHWR01000263.1:1306-3534 GCA_002413265.1 Chloroflexi bacterium UBA5177 | reverse complement strand
AACCACCGGGGGTTCCCTCTCATCCTTTTCCGAGAAATACGTGGACCTCTTTCCCCGAGTCGAGAGCCCGCTCCACCGTGTTGCGCGTGCCCTTCGAGGCGCCGTCCCAGAAGGCGACGAGGACATCGCAGGCGTCGATCAGCCGCTGGTTGCGAGCCGCGGACTTCTTAGGATCGGCAAGCTCATCAAACGAGGCTGGGATCACCTGGACCGGGATGCCCTTGGCGCGGGCCGTCCTGGTCGCCGCGGCATCGACGCCGCTGGCGCTGCCGGTGATGATCGAGGCGCCGTGCGGCAGTGCGCCGACGTAGTCGCTCACTCGGTCGGGTTCAGAGAAGTGCCGGCTTCCCACGATTGCCACCTTCACGGCGTCAGCCGGATGTCGATGCGCTCTTGCCGATCGTGAGGATGTTCTTTTCAAACATCGCACGGAGCTTGCCGGCCTGCCGGTCGTAGGCTTCGGGGTCCGGCCAGCTGGTTCGCGGGTCCAGGACCTCATGAGGAACGTCTGGCACCTGGTCGGGAATCGACAGGCCGAACACCGGATCGACGTGAGTCGGCATGCCGTGCAGCTTGCCCTGAACCACAGCTCGCACGATCGCGCGTGTGTGTGCGATCGACATGCGCTGTCCAACTCCATAGGGCCCGCCGACCCAGCCGGTGTTCAGCATCCAGACCTCGGCGTGATGCCGGTTGACCCTCTCGATCAGCATGTCGGCGTACCGCTTGGGGGGCAGGACGAGGAACGGCGCGGCGAAGCAAGTGCTGAATATCGGCTCCGGCTCGGTCACCCCGCGCTCCGTGCCTGCCACTTTGGCCGTGTAACCAGAGAGGAAGTAGTGGCCGATCTGCTTCTCGTCGAGGCGCGCCACCGGAGGCAGAACGCCGTACGCGTCCGCAGACAGGAAGATGACGTTGCTCGGGTGCTTGCCGGTCCCCGAGAGCACCGCGTTCGGGATCAGGTCGACGGGGTAAGCGGCTCGAGTGTTCTCGGTGAGCTTCTCGGAGTCGTAATCGGGAATACGCGTGCGCGGGTCGTAGACGACGTTTTCGAGGATCGTGCCGAAATGCTCGGTGGCCGCGTAGATCTCCGGCTCCGACTCCTTGTGGATCCTGATCGTCTTCGCGTAGCAGCCGCCTTCGAAGTTGAAGACGCCGGAGTCACTCCAGCCATGCTCGTCGTCACCGATCAGGCGGCGCGATGGATCGGCGGAGAGCGTGGTCTTGCCCGTGCCGCTCAGGCCGAAGAACAGCGCCACGTCGGAGCCACCGCTGCTGACGTTCGCGGAGCAGTGCATTGGAAACACGCCCTGTGCCGGCAGAAAGTAATTGAGGGCGGTGAAAACGGACTTCTTGATCTCTCCCGCGTACTCAGTGCCGCCGATGATGACGATGCGACGCGCGAGGTTGACCAGGATGAAGGTCTCGCTTCGCGTCCCATCGCGCTTGGGGTCGGCCTTCACCGATGGCACGGACACGACCGTGAGGTCAGGTTCAAAGTTGAGCAGCTCGTCAGCGTTCGGCCGGATGAAAAGGTTGCGGGCGAAGAGGCTGTGCCACGCGAGCTCGCTCACGACGCGCACTCGCAGCCGGTACCGCGGATCGGCGCAGGCGAAAACGTCCTGCGTGAACACCTCATGGCTGTCGCAGAACTCGTCGACGCGCTGCAGCAGCCCGTCGAACTTGTCAGGCGCTATCGGCTGGTTGGCCACCCACCAGATCGCCTCCTGGCTGGTGGGCTCCTTGACGAAGAACTTGTCCTTCGGTGAGCGGCCCGTATGTTGCCCGGTCTCGGCGGTGAGGGCGCCGGTGGACACGATCACGGCTTCGTCGCGCCTGATCGCGTGCTCGTAGAGAGCAGCCGGGCTCAGGCTGCGGCGTTCGGGCGCGGGTCTCTCCCTGGCGGGCACTCTACCGATCATAGGGAAGTGGCCATAGGGCCCGTCGGAGACGGTCTAAGCGATTCGAGACCGTTTGCTGCTGGCGCGCCGCCGCTGCTTTCCACTGACGTAGTCGACCAGCACGTATTCGCCAAGCCGATCTGGCGAGACGAAGAACGCCCGGCCCTTATTGATGCGCGTCATCTGGTTGATGAACTCCGTGAGATAAGGCCCGCGCTCGAGCATGAACGTGTTGATGACCACTCGGTCGCGTGTGCACCGCCTCACCTCGCGCAGCGTCTGCTGGATTGTTTTGAAGGTCGGCGGATAGGCGAAGTACGCCCGCCC
>DHWR01000263.1:0-1022 GCA_002413265.1 Chloroflexi bacterium UBA5177 | reverse complement strand
TAGTCGTTGAGCGCGAGCTGCGGGAGCGTCTGCGGCTTCAGCTCAACGGCGTAGTTGGAGAAACCCACCACGTACAGCGAGTCGCGCGGGTACTGGCTCCGTATCAAGGAGTCGAGCGCGATCGCCACCTTCTTGGCCGCCAGGAAGCAGCCCCGCAGAAACATCGACCGGCTCATGTCGATCATGAGGACGGTCGAAGCCTGCGTGACGTGTTCCGTGCGATGGACCACGAAGTCCTTCGCCGCCATCTTCACGGGCACATTCGGCCCCTCTCGCACGATCGCGTTGAAAAGGGTCTCCTTGAGGTCTAGAAGGAACGGGTCGCCGTATTCGTAATCCTTGAGCTCATCCGAAGCGTCGTTGCCCAGGCCCCCGCGCCACAGCTGGTGCTGGCCCATGCGCGTCTTCTTGAGCTGGTCGAAGATGTCGCGCAGCGCCGATTGGCCGATCCGCCGCATGCCCCGCGGGGTGAGCTCCATGCGCCGGCCCTTCTTCTCCACGTAGCCCGCCTTCTCGAGCACGTCGGTCAGCTTGCGCAGCTGGTCGATGGCCTGCCTCGCCTCGTCGCCCAGCAGCTGCTGCGCCAGCGAACGGTCCACGTCGTCTGGCCTGAAGCTGCCGCGCTCCAGCTGCGATTCCAGGCGATCCATCTGCTGGAGACGCTCCATGAGACCCATCGCCTCCCCCATCGAAAGGGGATCTTCACCAAAGAAGGGATAACGCTGGCTCAGCTCTGAGGGCGGCATCATCGCCTGCATGAAGCCGGAGAGCCTGGCCAGCTCGAGGCGAAGTGAGTCGTCCTGGAGGAGGGCGTCCATCATCTGGCGGAGCTCCTCGCGCGCCTCGGGGCTCATGCTCTGGAGCAGAGACCGCATCTGGGCCATCTGCCGCTGCAAGTGCTCGAGCAGCTCATCGAGGCTGTTGACGCCGGGCGGAAACATGTCGCCGTAGCGCTCCATGAACCCGTTGAAATCGGGAGTACGTCCCTCCATGCGCTGCTCGAGCATCTTGTTCAGCTCGCG
>DHWR01000278.1:2940-3460 GCA_002413265.1 Chloroflexi bacterium UBA5177 | reverse complement strand
CGCCGACCGCGATCGTCGCGTCGTTCCCGATCACCTGCGCCGCGACCATACAGACGCTCTCAGCGATCACCGGGTTCACCTTCCCCGGCATGATCGACGACCCCGGCTGCACCGCCAGCACCGCGATCTCCCCGATGCCGGCTCGCGGCCCGCTACCCATCCATCGAATGTTGTTGGCGATCTCCATCAGGCTCACTGCGATCGTCCGCAACTGCCCGGACGCCGCCACCACGTTGTCGAGCGTGCTCTGCGCCTGAAAATGGTTGTTCGTCTCGCGAAGCTCGAGTCCCGTCTCCCCGGCCAGCCTCTGGATGACCAACTGCGGAAACTCCCTCGGCCGATTTACTCCGGTACCTACCGCGGTGCCACCCAGAGCCAGCTCGGAAAGGTCCTCAGCTGCACGGCGCGCTCGGTCGATAGATCGCTCCAACTGGCCACGGAACCCCTCGAACTCCTGCCCCAACCTGATAGGTGTCGCGTCCTGCAGATGCGTCCTTCCGGTCTTGATCACCGGCCAGAA
>DHWR01000278.1:0-2706 GCA_002413265.1 Chloroflexi bacterium UBA5177 | reverse complement strand
GACATGTTTACGTCGTCGTTCGGATGGACGCGCTTCTCGCCCAGAAGCTCATTGGCCCGGCTCGCGATCACCTCGTTCGCATTCATGTTGGTCGAGGTGCCGGATCCCGTCTGGAAGATATCCAGGGGAAACTCATCGTCGAGCTCCCCGGCTACCACTTCCCGCGCAACTCGCACGATTGCCGCGGCCCGCTCCTGGTCCAGCGAACCCAGCTCGACGTTGGCCTCTGCCGCTGCGGCCTTGATCAGCCCAAGCGCCCGAATGAACTGCCGCGGGAAGCGCAAACCGCTTATAGGGAAATTGAGCACTGCCCGCATCGTCGACGCACCGTAGTACGCCCCTGCGGGCACCTCCATCTCACCCATCGTGTCTCGCTCTGTTCGGGTCGAACGATCCGTGGTGGTCATGTTCGTTCCTTATATACGTACGGACCTCGGTGTTCGATTGTAAGTCCGTCTGAACTCCTACCCTCTGCGGAGGACGGCAACCGTCCGTAAGGCGGAAGGACACTCCGGTCCTTCCCGACGACGGAACTGCCTTCGGATATGTTGCCAGGGAAACGAATGTCTCAAGGCTCCGGAAGCAGCCTGCACAGTTAGGCTGCGATGGTCAAGCTCTCCAGGTCGCGCGGATAGTAGGTCATCATCTCGATGCCGTCTTCTGTAATCGCCACCGTGTCCGAGTGGCGGAACCCGCCCAGCTCCGGCGCATACAAGCCCGGTTCCACCGTGAACACCATCCCCGGCGCCAGCACCGTTTCGTCTCCCACATCCAGGAATGGCCCCTCGTGATAACGCAGACCTATGGCATGGCCGGTGTGGTGCTTCCAGTACTGCATCAGGTCGTGTTTCTCGAAATACCCGCGCACCGCGCGATCGACATCCGAGCACTTGGCGCCTGGCCGCATGGCCTCGAACGCGGTCTCTTGCAGCGCCTTCATGTGACCGAACATCTCTTCTTGGCGCTGGCTCGGCTCGCCGACGATCATCGTCCGCTCGAGCTCAGAGTTGTAGCCCCACATGGGAGCGCCGGCGCCGGTCACCAACACGTCACCCTCCGCAAACACCAAATTGTTTCCCATGGTGTGCGGGATCGCGGCATTCCGTCCGATCTGTCCGCGGTAGCCGGCACTCGGCCCCGAACCGTAGGTGCTCTGGGCCCGGTATAGATGACCCAGCGTATCGTACATCGCCAGCGTTGCCTCGTCGCTGGCGCGCATGCTGACCTCGGTCTCCGTCTCGCCCACCGCCGTATAACGTTGCAAGAGCCGGTGCGCCAGATTGCCCCACTTCACGCTTTCGCGAATAAGCGCCAGCTCCGCCGCACTCTTGATCGCCATGAGATCTTCGATAAAACCCGCGACGTGGCTGAACGTGCCCCCTGTCACCTCCGAGAGCGCGGGGCCACGATACCCGAAGATCCAGGGATAGCCGTCGCCGTCGCTTCCGAAAGCTCCAGACACGCCCATATCCCGCAGCGTTTCGGCCAGCACCTCCATGGGGTGCGGCGCGTACGGATATTCAAGGTAGTGGTCGACGCGCTCAAAGCCGGTCTGCATCTTCGCGTGCTCCGACTCCAGACGCGGCACGAACAGCGCGCTCTCACCCCGCCCATTCATCACGAACCCAATCGGCCGCTCCGTCGGGATGAATGCAAACCCAGTGAAGTAGTGGATGTACGAGTTGTCCCAGAGCACGATCCCGCTCAGCCCCTGCTCCTGCGCGTGAGCCTGGAGCCTCTCCCTGCGTGCCGCGAACTCCTCGGCCGCGATAGCCATCGATGCATCCATGCGGTGGTCTCCTTCCCTCAGCTAGCTCATTATCCGGAAAATCAGCTCGCCGCCCTCACGGACACTACGGCGTGTCCGCAAACGCGTCATAGGCTAGGGGATGGGACGACATGAACTCACTAATCAGCAAGGGGAGCGGCTCGCTCCGCTCCTTCCACCCCAGAAACCACGCACTGGGCGGCCGAGCAAGGATCATCGCACCATCATTAATCCCATCCTTTGGCTCCTTCGCACCGGAGCACCCTGGCGGGATCTCCCCGAGCGCTACGGCTCCTGGAAGACCGTCGCCAGCAGGTTCCACCGCTGGCAACGGGCTGAGATCTGGCAACACGTCCTGCAATGCTTGCAGCAGGAGGCCGACGCGGATGGCAAGCTGGACTGGAGCCTCCATCATGTGGACGGGACGATTGTGCGAGCGCACCAGCATGCGGCAGGAGCACAACGACCGAAGGACTGTGGGCATCCGGATGAAGTGCTTGGTCGCAGCCAAGGTGGCTTCAGCACCAAGATCCACTTGCGTGCAGAGGGAGGCGGCAAGCCAATCACCCTCCTGATCACCCCAGGACAGCGGCACGAGCAGAGCGTCTTCGAGTCTCTCATGAGACAGAACCGGTGAAGCGGGTAGGACGAGGCGGCCCCGGATCCGTCCTGATCGGGTAGTCGGAGACAAGGGATACAGCAATAGAAAGTTCCCGCACTACCTCCATCGACGAGGCATCGGAGTAGTGATCCCTCCCCAGAAGCGGGAGCGGCAAACCCGCTTCGACAAGACTGCATACGAACCTGGTGGAGCGGCTCGTGAACACACTCAAAGGGTACCGCCGCATTGCTACGCGCTACGAGAAGCGGGCCATCCACGACCTCGGCATGCTCACCATCGCCTCTGTCGTCTTCTGGCTGTAAGCAGCGCCTCCTGC
>DHWR01000191.1:8721-11580 GCA_002413265.1 Chloroflexi bacterium UBA5177 | reverse complement strand
GCACGACGCTCGACAGCAGACTCCAAGCCGTGGGGGATCGAGCTCTTGGCCGCTCGAAGGGCGCCGTCATGGCAATCCAGCCACAGACGGGCGATGTACTGGCCTATCTCAGCAAGCCGTATTGCTCGCCACGCCTGCTCCAGAAAGTCGACGCATATCGGGCTTGTGCCGCTTCCGCGAGCCGGCCCATGACCGATCGCGCCGCGCAGCTTCTGCTTCCGCCCGGCTCCGCCTTCAAGATCGTGACGCTAAGCGCCGCCATTGACTCCGCCCGCTTCCGCCTCTCCGACGTGTTCAGGGGAGCTGACGCCTTCGGTCCCAGCCCCTACTTCGACAACCTCGCGTATCCGTCAAACGTCACCCGCACAGATCTGTCGCAGCTAACCCTTTCTCAGGCTCTGGCATTCAGTGACAATTTCACGTTTGCCCACATTGGGGTCACCCTTGGGCAGAACACCTTCCTCAAATACGCTCACCGCTACGGCCTCGGTGAAGCGATTCCCTTTGATCTTCCAGTACGTCCCAGCGTGGTCGGCGACGGTAAAACCCGTCTGACCACCGGCGAGCTGGCCCGAAGCTCATTCGGAGCCGAGGACGACGAGGTCACGCCGCTGCAGATGGCCGTCATCGCCGCGACGGTAGCCAACCAAGGGGTGATGATGGCGCCGCATTTGGTGGCCTCGATAAAAGACCCAACCGGCAACACGGTCTGGAGCTATCGCGACCACGCTCTGCGCCGCGTGATGTCGGCCGCCAGCGCCCGCACCGTGACTCGAGGCATGTCGTTTGTCGTCAATCGTGGCTCGGGCTACCTGGCCCGGATACGGGGCGTGCAGGTGGCCGGCAAAACCGGGACCGCGGCCAGCGGCGGCTATTATCCGCACGCCTGGTTCATCGCTTTCGCTCCGGCGCGGCACCCGGTCATCGCCGTCGCGGTTCTCAATGAATTCTCCGGAGAGGGCTTCAAATACGCAGCGCCGATAGCGCGCAAGGTCATCGTTGCCGCGCTTCGGGAGCGCGGTTTGGCGGTGCGGTAACCGACGCACAGCCACAGAACCTCGGTATAATGCCCGAGCCAAGGTCTGAATGGGAGGAATAGTTGGGGCGAACGCCTGTCCGCAGGGTCGAGCCGGCCCGCACACGACTGAATGGCTTGGTCATCGTGGCCGGTGTCATCGTCCTGGTCTTTGCCGTGTTCGGCGTCGCCAGCGCCGGCAAGTTCGTGGCGGACAAGATGTCGTCCAGCAAAACCGCCACTCCCACCCCGACGGGATCAGGAGGCGTGTCTGCCGAGGTGACGCGAGCGCACGCTCAGGCAACCGCCATCGTCAAGGCCGCCCAGGCAAGCGAGCGGGCGATCCTCTCGCAAGCCAACACCAAGGCGCACCGTGCCGCGACTCAGATCATCGCCAAAGCCCGAAAGTCAGCGGCCGCAGCCGCGACCTCCGTCCCCTCCGGTTCGACCACTGCTCCGGTGGTAGTGCAACCCACGGTTGCACCCTCCACGGGACTTTCGACCACGTCTCCGGCCGCGCCCGTTCCCGGGCTGCGAGGCACTCCCGTGGGGGCGCCAAATCTGGCGGGCATTCCGGCTTCGTGGCTGGTGGTAGGCTACAACCCCACATTCGGCAGCGGGCCAGGCTCGGCGGGTAGCGTCTCGGTCGTGAACCGTGGCAACGTGCCATTCCACGGCACGGTCAAGATTACCTACAACCACGGTGGCACGGCGACTGCCAGATTCAGCCGGCTCACACCGGGCGAGTCCTTGATTCTGCCTCTCAACGGACCTGCATATCCTGGTGGTGGATTCGTTATGAGGGTGATCGTCTAGCTCCCGCGGGGGCTACTTTCAGCTCGCCAGACTATGCCTTGGGCTCAAAGCGATACCTCTGCGAACTATCGAGTTTGCGGATGCTCGGCGCATAGGGTAAATGATAGGGAGACCACGTTGCATCGATGCCGCAACAGCCGTTAAGGCGCTCGGGCGATACGCGCCCGGAAAGGGTAGGTGGTAGGGGTGGTTGAGGCCACGAGAGTCTCAAAAGGCGCGGAGACGGGGCCGGATCCCTTTGCGACGGCTCAGCTCCAGTTCGACAAGGCCGCTGAATATCTGAACATCGACCCGTCCATTCGCGCCATCCTGCGCGACGTTCAGCGGGTGCTGACGGTGAACTTCCCGGTTCACATGGACGACGGATCGATCAAGCTCTTCACCGGCTACCGGGTTCAGCACAACCTCCACCGCGGCCCCACCAAGGGGGGCATCCGCTATCACCCTGCCGTCACCCTGACTGAGGTGAAGGCGCTGGCCATGTGGATGACGTGGAAATGCGCTATCTTCAACCTTCCTTTCGGCGGGGCCAAGGGTGGCGTGATCGTCGACCCCAAGAAATTGAGCCAGGCCGAGCTGGAGAACCTCACGCGCCGCTTCACCTCGGAGCTATCAATCCTGATAGGCCCCGAAAGCGACATCCCGGCGCCCGACATGGGCACCAACTCCCAGACCATGGCCTGGATGATGGACACGTATTCGATGCACAAAGGGTATTCCGTGCCCGCGGTGGTCACCGGGAAGCCGCTGAGCATCGGCGGTTCCCAGGGCCGGGACGAGGCCACCGGTCGCGGAGTCATGGTGGTGACTCTGGAGGCTCTAAAGCACCTCGGAATAGACCCCGGAAAAGCGAGCGTAGCGGTGCAGGGTTTCGGCAATGTGGGAAGCCATTCCGCGCGGCTTCTCTCCGAGAACGGCGCCAAGGTGGTGGCGGTCAGCGACGTGTCGGGCGCCATCTACAACGAGGCCGGGCTGAACATCCCCGACGCGCTTCGTTACGTACAGGAGCACGGTTCGCTGCGCGGTTT
>DHWR01000191.1:7972-8436 GCA_002413265.1 Chloroflexi bacterium UBA5177 | reverse complement strand
CAGATCACGAAGGAAAACGCCGAGGACGTCAAAGCCGTGGTCATTACCGAGGGCGCCAACGGTCCCACCACGCCGGAAGCCGACGACATCCTGCGGGACAAGGGCGTGTTCTTGATTCCGGATGTGCTGGCCAACGCCGGCGGCGTCACCGTCTCTTACTTCGAATGGGTGCAGGATCTCCAGCACTTCTTCTGGACGGAGGAAGAGATCGACGAGCGGCTGCATAAGATCATGCGGAGCACCTTTCATAGAGTGCTCCGAACCAGGGACACCAACGACGTCGATATGCGGCTTGCCGCCTACATCGTCGCCGTCCAAACGGTGGCGGATGCATCGAATACTCGGTCCATATATCCGTAGTCGAGACTGAAGCTGTCGGCTCTCAGCCTTCGAGCGGATACATGCGCTCGAGGGAGATCGTTCCCAGCACCCGGCGTTCCTTCTTCATGGCCTCGTCGTATTCG
>DHWR01000191.1:5397-7671 GCA_002413265.1 Chloroflexi bacterium UBA5177 | reverse complement strand
GTGAGGGTGACGGTTCCCTCGACGGCCAGCCATTGCCAGAAGTTGTCCCCGAGAAGATGAGCAGTGACCCGCGGGTCTCGGCGCAGGTTGCGGTACTTCGCCGTGCTTTCGGTGGTAGAGAGAAGCAGCTTGCCGTCGTGATAGGTGGTGAGCACGTTGGACGTCTGTGGGCGCCCATCCTTGGCGATGGTGACCATGACGGTGCTTTTGTGGCTCTTTACAAAATCCTCGGCTTCGTGCCTGTTCATTTAGTGAGACTCCCTTCGACAGGTCCTCGCACCGTCACTGTAGCGCCTAGAATGCGGACGCGGAGGAACCAGGATTGCCTGACGAGCGGCTCTCCGACATTGGAGAATTCGGCCTCATCCGAGAGATCGCACGCATCGCGGGACGTGCCTCCGCTATCGCAGGCATTGGAGACGATGCCGCAGTACTGGACATGCCCGCCGGACAGGTGACGCTCGCCACCGTCGACATGCTGGTGGAAGGCGTTCACTTCCGGCGGTCCTACATGTCACCGGAGGAGATCGGAGCGACGGCGCTCGCGGTGAACATCTCCGACATCGCTGCTATGGGCGGGATTCCGCGCTACGCGCTGGTCTCACTGGCGGCGTCTCCGCACACGAATGTCGACTTGATCCGCGGGATTATAACCGGCCTGGTATCCGTGGGGAAGCGCTTTGGAGTGTCCCTGGCCGGAGGAAACGTGACCAGCACGAAGGGGCCGCTCACGATCGACGTTGTGATGATTGGCTCTGCCAAGCGCGATGAGGTGGTCTTGCGGAGTGGCGCTCGGCCGGGAGACGTCATCGCGGTGACGGGCCGGCTCGGAGCTCGCGCCGCCTTCCGAATGTCGCGTGAGGCAGAGCTCGAGTCTGCCCCGACGTTTCGGGTACCGGTGCCCCGAGTCGAAATCGGACGCCGCCTGGCCGCCCGGCACCTGGCGCACGCGATGATCGATCTCAGCGATGGTCTGGCCGGCGATATCAAGCACGTGTGTCAGGCCAGCGGAGTTGGGGCGGTGCTCTACGAGACCGCACTCCCCATCGCCGACGAGGCCCGAACGACGGCCTCGGCTCTCGGAACCTCTGCCGTGGATCTGGCGCTGAGCGGCGGTGAGGACTATGAGCTGTTGATCTGCCTGGGTCCACCTGATCTGGAGACCGCGCGGTCGATTGCAGGAGATGTCGGGCTCACCGCCGTAGGACGTGTTCTGGACGCAGGCAGCGGTGTATTGCTCGAACATTCAGGCGGAACGCAGAGACCTCTCAGCACGGAGGGCTGGAAACACTTCTAGATCCGGCTAGAAGCGCCTAGACCTTCTTATGCTCAGTCGTGGTCGAGTTTCCACCGTCCGGTAGGCTCTCGAGCTCGTAATCACCAAAGATACTCGGCGACTCATCCTTCATGATTTCGAGTACTTTCAGGGCAACCTTTCGGATCTCCGGCTCGGCGTCGGGGGCGCCGCGGTACTCGATGAAATGACGCAGGGCACGCGCGTTCGCGCTGAAAAACATCTTGGTCTCGGTCGCATTTGGCAGCACACTGCGAGCCGCCTCCCGGGCTCGCTTTCGCTTGTCCCTCCGCTTCATATCCGGGTAGTCCCGCTCGATGAGCTCCGACAGTCCATCCGCCAGCTTGCGATACGCCTCGTGGGACCGCTTGACCGACTCCAGCCATATGTCGNNTCCGCCGCCGAGCTGGCGCTAGGCGGTGGTGAGGATTATGAGCTGCTGATCTGCTTGGACTCAGGCGATCTAGAGGCTGCACGCTCGATTGCGGTTGAAGTCGGACTCACGGTTGTGGGTCTAATCCTGGACGCAAGCAGCGGTGTATTGCTCGAGGATGCGAGCGGAGGGGGGAAAGCTCTCACTTCAGAAGGCTGGGAACACTTTTAGTCCCGGCTGGACGCGCCTAGAGGTGGCCTAGGCCAACTTGACCGTGCTCCGGACGGGGCCCAGGGACCGCGGGGCGCACAGACAATGGCTTGCTTGTCGGTTCCACCACCCAGCCGGGTGAGACGCTGCGTAAAGCCGAGGACTTCAAATGTCCCATTTTTTTCGTTTGCGTGTTCTAGGGGTTGAACAACGTATTACCACTCCGGTAACGACAGGACGGGGACATGAACCAAAGGCACCAAGGTGAATAGCGCGTTAAGCGTGTCCATGACCGAAACACACACTGATGAGCTCAGCGAACAGTACCTGGTCGAGGAAGCGCGGTCGGATCCGGAGGCATTCGGACTCCTCTATCAACGCTATATGCCGCGCGCAT
>DHWR01000191.1:0-5196 GCA_002413265.1 Chloroflexi bacterium UBA5177 | reverse complement strand
CGCTATATGCCGCGCGTATATCGGTACGTCCGCGCTCGTACCAGTAACGATGACGATGCAGCTGATCTGACGCAACAGATCTTCGCACGAGCCTTTCGAGCCATGCCCGCCTACGAATCTAGAGGCGTCCCGTTTGTGGCGTGGCTATTCCGAGTCGCGCATAACTCCATTGCCAACGAGCACAGGCGTGACCGCTCCACAATTAGCCTCGATCTAGTACCCGACTCCGCCCACCCAGTCGAGCCTTCTATGCCGGAGGACGTGGCACTGGCACACGAGGAATCCCAGGAAGTCAATCGGCTTCTGAGCAACCTTGACCGAGGAAAGCGAGAATTAGTGCTACTTCGTTTTGCTGCCGGTCTGACCATTCGTGAGATGGCCGCTGTGCTTGGCAAACGGGAGAGCGCGGTAAGGAAACAACTAACTCGAACCCTAAGTCATCTGAAGGAGCAACGCCGTGCAGAGTGAGAGCCGACTCCGAAACACCTATTCAGATATTCTCGGGGCCGATCCAGCAGATGCCCTACTGGCCGCCGTCGAACGGTTGGATCGCACGCTTAACACCCCAATGCCGCCTGCAGCTCTATACGAGGCGACAGATTTCCAGCCCACGAGGCCATTTGGGAATCCAACAGGGAGGGAGTATATCCGTGTACCGGGTCCAAAGATTGGGTGGTCAGCTCGCGCGGGCATGTCGCTCGCTTTGGGCGCTGCACTGGTCGGTGGCGCTGCATACGCTGGCGGGTTGTTTGGAGGGTCGGCAGAACGTTACCCGCCGCCGTTCATGAACGTACAAAGCCTGTCATACGCGCGTCCGGAGCCAACCATCAGCACTTCTTCCGGATACCCAGTGGCACAGCTCTCAAACCCGCCTGCCGGATTGTCAAAGTCCGGTATAGCGTTTGTGACGCGGCCCGATGCCCCTTGGACATCCTGCAGTCCAGCCGGGGCCGGCTACTTCTGTCTGCAATATCGGCTACTCAGCGCGGTGCGGTACTCGGGCACGAGTGAAACAGCATTCGTCGATGTCGTTCAGTCGTCCCCGGTAGTGCGAGACGCAGGAGTCTCGTTGCCGGGGCAGCCGTTTGCGCTCCCGGACGGTTCAGTCGCCTACCTTCTCGAGTACGACGGATCGCAGGGTAAAGCGTACGTGGCCCAGTGGACCAAGGGAGGTTACGTCATCCAAGTAATGATATTCGGAGGCGCGTCATCTGACGAGGCGCGGTCTCTTGCCGCGAACGTAACAGTCCAGAGCTAGGGCTCGACAACTTGTCTCAAGAGCGTCCGGGTCGTGTCAGCTCTAACGCCCCGCGCCCAGGCATTCGCCACGAGCGCACGTTTCTTCCAGGAGGGTTGCGGGCCGCGCTTGCTAGCAGTTTCTGTCGGAGCGCCTAAACCTTCTTGTGTTCCGTAGCAGTAGAGCTGCCACCGCCCGGAAGACTTTCGAGCTCATAGTCACCAAAGATACTCGGCGACTCATCTTTCATGATCTCGAGTACTTTCAGGGCAACCTTTCGGATCTCCGGCTCGGCGTCCGGGGCGCCGCGGTACTCGATGAAATGACGCAGGGCACGCGCGTTCGCGCTGAAAAACATCTTGGTCTCGGTCGCGTTTGGCAGCACGCTGCGAGCCGCCTCCCGGGCTCGCTTTCGCTTGTCTCTCCGCTTCATGTCCGGGTAGTCCCGCTCGATTAGCTCCGAGAGCCCGTCCGCCAGCTTGCGATACGCTTCGTGGGACCGCGTGACCGACTCCAGCCATATGTCGTGCAGATCCGGGTCCCCGGCGATGACGTCGGGCTCTACAAAGTCGGCCTCGGATTCGTCGACGTACCGCTGGCTCAGCTGGCTGTAGGCAAAACCTGCGCGGTGACGAATCAGCTCGTGGGTGAACGAACGTGACACCCCCGTGACAATGAAGTTCCACACCGAGTGCTCGAGCACGCTGCCATGCTCCATCCGAATCAGGTTCATGAGGTAGTCCTGATTGGATCGGCGACCCTGTTTCTCTCCAAAGCTCATGTAGCAGACCCGGCCGGCCATCTCGGCGATCAGCTCGCTGCCGTTCTCCGTGTCCGTCGTCCAGGCCGTGCCCTCGTCCGAGAGGAATTGCTGGACCGCGCTGGTGTCAATGGCGCTGCGGCCGACCAGATAGACCTTTGGATCGGTGAGGACGTTCACGACCGCAAACTTCCCAGGCAAGTCATGAGCGAGGGCTCATGCAGATTGTTCCGCTCCACCGACCACCATGGGTGTTGCCGCCAGCAGCACGCCCACGACCACACCCAGCATGAGAGGGAGCTTGAGCTCGAGAACGAATACCGGGAAGAAGAGGATGACCAGCTCGAGGAGCACGATACCGGCCAGTGAGAGCTGCCATCTTGGGCCCTCCGGCCGGAAAAGATAGTCGCCAATCAGGACCCCTATAGACGGTCCTACCAGCAGGCCCAAAATGAACAACGTCCGGAACTCCCCGATGCTAGGCTAGTCCAATGGTATCACCAGTTTTTTGGCGCCTCGCATGCTGCTAGCAGTCGACATCGGCAATACGAACATCGTCCTCGGCGTCTTCGACGAGGGTGACAAGCTGACGGCCACCTGGCGGATCTCCACCGATCTGCACCGCATGCCGGACGAGTACAGCGTCATGCTTCGCTCGCTTCTCGACCTGGCGCAGATCCCTCCCGAAAACCTGCACGGCGCGGTCATCTGCAGCGTCGTTCCGTCTGTCCAAACCATGATGTGCGAGTCCCTCCGGCAGGCATGGCATCTGGACCCACTCATCCTTTCTTCGGAGACCAATCTCGGCATCCAGATCCGCTATTCGCCTCCGAGCTCGGTGGGAGCGGATCGCATCGCAAACGCGGTAGCCGCAATCAAGTTCTACGGCTGTCCGGCGATCGTCGTCGACTTCGGTACGGCGACCACCTTTGACGCTATCTCTCAGGATGGAGCTTATGTTGGCGGCGCCATCGCTCCAGGGTTGGAGATTTCAGAAGAAGCGCTGGTAGCCCATACCGCAAAGCTGCCTCGAGTGCCGTTGACCGCACCGGAGTTCGCCGTGGGACGCGACACCACCGAGAGCCTGCAGTCCGGCCTGCTCTACGGCTATGGCGGGCTGGTGGACGGGTTGGTTGATCGACTCCGACGGGAGCTGGGCGAGGACACCAGAGTGATCGCGACGGGCGGGCTGGCTGCGACGGTACAGCCGTGCACCCGAAGCATCGGGACGGTCGATCTCGACCTGACACTCCAGGGGCTTCGGCTTCTGTACGATCGCAACAGGGGCGATGCGCGCTATTCCGGCGTACGCGAAAATCAACCTGTCGCTTGAGGTCCTGAGGCGCCGGCCGGACGGCTATCACGACCTCGTATCCCTGCTACAGACGGTGTCGCTCGCCGATGAGCTGACCTTCGAAGACTCGGATAGGGTCGAGCTCTCGTTCGACGACTCAGGTCTTCAAACCGAAGACAATCTGGTGCTGCGAGCGGCTTGGCTGCTGCGGCATACGTACGGCGTGAAGGCAGGAGCCGCCATAACGCTACGAAAACGAACCCCCGTCGCCGCCGGGCTTGGTGGTGGCAGCAGCGACGCGGCCACGACCCTGCAAGAGTTGGTGAGCCTCTGGGAACTGCCGGTCAAAGGCGAGGAGCTTGTAGGCCTCGCGGCCAGATTGGGCTCGGACGTCCCCTTCTTTCTGACCGGAGGCAGGGCGCTTGTCGAGGGGCGGGGCGAGCTGGTGACTCCGCTGCCCGACGGACCTGCAACCTGGTACGTTCTCGCAAAGCCCGACGGGGGGCTGGAGACAAAGACCGTCTTCGAGTCGCTGGCGGCCGAGTCGATGAGCGACGGAGAGGTGACGCGAGCGCTGGCTTCGGGCCGGTCAGCAGAGGGGCAATCACCGTTCGGGTTCAACGGTTTGCAGGAGACGGCGTTCCGCATCTGTCCTGCGGCGCGCAGGTGCTTCGATGCTTTGCAAGAGGCTTCGGGGCGGCCGGTCATCCTCTCCGGAAGCGGTCCCACTTCGGTAGCATGGGCGGGAGCAAACCAGGGGGCCGAAGAAGCGGCTCGATCGATGCGGGATAGGGGCTTCTGGTCAGAGGCGGTGCGCTGCGTGGGGCGCGAGGAGAGTGTGGAGTGAGGCGTGGCGTGGTTGCTTCCTGCTCACTGATTTTGGCAGCGCTGCTTGGCGGCTGTGGCGGCTCCAGCGGATACATCTCCAGCGCGCAGGGGGCGGTGACCTCCATGCGCGACGCCATCAGCGCGTACAACGGGACCAAACCGAACAGTGTGGCGGCCACCGCTCAGGCTTGCAAAGAGGCTGCTGACAAGCTCAGGAATACCTCTCTACCGGCTCCCAAAGATGCGCCTGCGAACAAGCGTGCTCTCGCCACAGCACTGCAGCACGCCTACCAGCTCGCGGTGCGTGGCTTCGATGACTGCGCGGCTGGCGGAAGCAAGCGGGCGTACCTCTTGATGGCGCAAGGCGCCCAGGAAATCAGTGACGCGAACGCCGCGATAGCGGCGGCACGGCGCCTGGATCGCTAGGGGGTCGTTCTCTGGAAGAGCCTCTCCAGGTACTGCTCCCAGGCCCCTGATCGGTAGAACACCGGCGTACCGGCCATCGACAGGAATACCATCCCGGATGAGTTCCATACGCTGACATAGCTGGTTCCCTGGCGAATCTCGATGTGCCAGTCTTTGTACTCGCGGGCAGGCTCGCCCTCGGACCAGCCGAGCTCGCGGACAACTTTGCGCGCCTTCACCTGAATGCTTTTGGGATTCGCCATCGCAACCTAAGTATCTCCAGAGTCGAGGGCGCGGTCCCGACCGCTACCGCGTGAAGGCTTCGAAGCTTTCCTGGGCCGCTTCCTCCGGGTAGCGATCGCGCATCTCCACATCCGGCGCAGGGAAGTCTGAAGGCACAGGCGCGAGCGCCCTTCTGTCGAGCTGTGCCTGCCTCCACACGTCGGCTGCTTCCCTGGGAGATCCATCGGCGCGAAAGAGGCCGGTCCCGCTGAACGCGCCGTGTCGATACGGAGAAGTTTTCAGCACGTCGGGTGCCGGATCGATCAGAAACGCACCGGTAACGCCTGCAGCGCCATGAGACGCGACCGAGCTGATCTCTTCACTTTGCCGTTTTGCCCTGCTGGATTCGTCCTCCGACGGGTCCGCCTCAATCTCGATCATCGCCGGTGC
>DHWR01000071.1 GCA_002413265.1 Chloroflexi bacterium UBA5177 | reverse complement strand
TCGATTCCCGCCGCCTCCACTCAAGGGCTTCCCGCCCTCTTGTAATCTCGGCCTCAAGCGTCGTCAGATCAGGCGACGCTTGTGCGTCTCTCCATGCGGCGGCGCGGGCGAGCGCGTCCGCGAGGTCGTCAAGCTCAACATCGTCGGTGTACTGCTGTGTCGTGTCCGGTCTGGAGTGACCCATCAAGGCTTGGAGCGCGACGAAGTCTCTGCCGCTCTCCCGCAGGAACCGGTTGGCGAATCCGTGCCGGAGCTGATGCGGCGATAGGCGGCGCACTCCCGCTCGTTTGCACACGCGCCAGACCATCCGCATCAACGCCTGATCGCTCGCAGGCTGCTTTGGATCCTTCCTACGGCGCTGGCGTTCGTACGCCGTCACCCACTGCTCAATCTCAACGGTGAACACATAGTCGTCCAGCTCGGGCTGCAGGGTGCGGAACGAGGCGCGAAGCTCGTTGACGACATCGGGATCGAGAGGAATCCATTGCCAGTTCTGGCCTTTGCGGTGCACCCGCGCCCGACCACGCACCAGATCAAGGTCAGCCCAGCGGCACCCGACGACTTCGGACCGTCGAAGGCCTGCGCCCTCCATAAGCATGATCGCGGGCAGCTCGTGGGGGAGAGCCGCGCCGCGCACACGTCGCAGCTCGTCAATGCTCGGCCGGTAGATGTCCGGCTTGCGTTTCGGAGGCCGTCGAATCTTGCGAGAAGGATCGAGGTCGATGATGTCCTCGGCCTCTGCCCAACCGAAGAACGAGTGCAGCACCGAGATGATGTTCGACCGTGTGGAGGCGCTTCGTTCTCGCCAGTGCTTCCCTAACCACGCCCGCAAATCGGTCGTAGTCAGGTCGCGGATATCGGCTTCCGGGTACTCGGCGGCCAGCTTCCAGAGGATTCGACGGTACGAGTCGATCGACCTCCGGGTGGCGTCCCGTTCGAGCTGCCGCCAGTCGATGAACGCATCGATAGCGCGTTCAATCCTCACCGGATTCCTCCGCACGAAGTTCCAGGTCGTCCGTCTCGCTCATCGGCATCCGCAGGGCAAGGTCAACGATGCGGGTACTCCCGTCGTCATCGTTCCGCGGAATTCCAAACTCCGGGTGTTCATGAAGCAGGCGCCCAAAGTCTTGTCGCGCGAATTCCAGCCAGCGCGCATCCGTGATCGTCTGCCTGAGAGCGGCGCTCAAGTTCCCACCCAGCGCTTCCGCGCGAGCGAGCAGCCACTCCATCTGCTCAGCCGTAACACGCCCATTCACCATCGCGGTGTTCTTGCTGCCTCGTGGTCGTCCCACAGTTGTGTTGTACAACAAAAACTACCAAGGCGCAACCCCCGGGCACACGGCTTTCCCCAGCGACCCGATGTCCGAACCTAGTGTCAACATGCCCACGCGAACAACAACAGGAGCAGCGCGAATGACGCACCAAACGCGACCGCCAGAGCAGCGATGACGAAGGTCGTTCTCCTACTCGGCGCGGGGGCGACCGTCGCCGACGTTGCGACGAAGCCGCGCAAGGAGCGACCGCCGCTGGACCGCCTCTTCTTCGTCGAAGCCCGGCAAACACACAGCTCAGGCGTAAACGCTGTCGCGCGGTATCTCCGGGATACGTACGAAATCGACATCCTCAAGGCTCCGAACGACAGCCTTGAAGGCGTGATGGCGCTGATCTACACGGACCTCTTCAACCCGATTCTGGTGGACGACGCGTTGAACGCCTTCCGTCGCCTCCTCCAGCTGTTTACGCGTCGGCTGGCTCTGACAACAAACAGCATCCAGCCGACGAACAAACGGCTCGCGTACCGAATCATCACGCACTACTTGGCAGCTGGTGTAAAGCCCGAGGACCTGACGATCATCACGTTCAATCAAGACATCCAGATCGAGAAGATGCTCTCTCTCATGAGCACGGTGGCCCGATGGAAGCACCTCAAAGACCAGATCTTTGCGTTTCCCCACCTCTACCAGTTTGAGACCACGCCGGGCCTCACGGGGCCAGCTCCAGGCGGAGGCGTCGACACGTTCGAGGTAGGAAGCAGTGCAGGCGGCTGCATCTCGTTGCTCAAGCTGCACGGTTCACTCAACTGGGTTTCGCGACATAGCAGCGCGACTCCCAGCCGGGAGGCGATGTTCAAACCCAGCCGCCGAATCTCAATTACGCGCCGGCGCGAGATCGAGCCGTCAATGACTCTTCAAAGCACACAACGGTCGATGTACACCCTCCCCGTCATCGTCCCACCGGTAAGTCATAAGTCGTCGGTGCTCCACCAGGACATGGGCCATCTTTGGCAACTAGCAGAGGCCAGCCTGAGAGCGGCAGACGAGCTCATCGTGTTTGGCTACTCCTGCCCCGCGAACGATGTCGAGAGTTCGAACCAACTGCGCCGCGCCCAAGCAGGCCGGCCCACCCGCGCGAATGTCTCGGTAATCGATCCAGCCTCATCAGTCGCGGACCGGTACATCACGTTGCTCGAGGCGAAATATCTGCACTACTACGCCTCCGGGCACGACTTCCTCGCTCATTGCGACTAACCACCGACAGATTTGTCCTTCATCTGGGGTGTTACAACACCCCCGAGGCGACGCTGACGCCGCCCGAAGCTCACATGCCGCCGGTCAGGACCTTGGCGATGACTTCCGACGTCACCGAGACCCCGACCTCCCGTACGGTTTCAGCGAATCGCTCTAGTTTTCGCTTGCGTGTCGGGTCGGGCTCATCGGCTGCGGCGACGGCAAGGACAGCAAGCAAGTTCTCGACCAGTTCCTCCGGTGCCGCGCCTGGCCAGCCGTCGAGGACCTTGTGGGCTTGCTCAGTAATCGCGACCTCGGTCGGCAGCTCGCTCGTCTGGCCGCTCTCGGCTGTCACTGAGGAAGTGAGCGCACCCACCGTTACGAGGTATCCCCCTCCGACTAGCTCCCGGATGGTCGCAGCGAACAGCCTGGCATCGTGATCCGGAAGCGCCTCTAGCAGTGCAGGAAGCTGGATTCCATGCTGCGAGAAGCCGCCGCCCTGCCAGTACATCCGGAGTGCGGCTAACACAGGACGGACCGCTGGCCACGCCAACGGATTCGATGCGCTTGCCTGATCAGCGACAGCACTGAGCAGCGGCTGGATGTCGGCGACCAACTCGCGGTCCTGAACCCGGTCGTGCTCGGCGATGACGCTGCGCCCGTACGGCGTTGGTGTGATGTGCCAGTCGTGCGCGCGGTAGTCGATGCTTATGAGTCCGTGGGCTTGCATGTCCTCGAGAACGGCCTCATCGAGCCCCACGGGACGCTCCTCTAGTGCATGGTGTTGGACCGTCGAGCCGCCCATGTGTTGCCCGAAGATGATCGGCTCGCGTCCGCCCATTCGAGGATGAGGCTGCGCGTGTGCTGCCACGAAGGCACGCAGAATCTCAAGTTCATTTGGCGCCTCGACCATCAGCGGGAGGTTACCCCGCTGGCAATCGGATCTCGGACACGGCGCACTGGTCTACCGGCCATCGCGACGCCGTCAACCACGCCGGCCGGGTGATTCCGTCGAGCCCCGCGACGTCATAGCCATAGTCATCGCAAAATCACGCCGGCCGGGTGATTGACTGCGGCCTCAAGCGCCGCAGATAGCGACTACGAGGGCATGCGCCCTCTCGTTCAGATCATCGCAGTGCAGATCGGATGAGCCTGCGAACTCATCGGCAGCCGGCGGGCGCCTTCCGGCGCGACGCCGGCAGCCCCGGGCCGCTACGCAGCCCAGCCCGAGCGGGGTACTTCGAGCAGATCATCGAGCGAGACGTCGAGTGGTTCTATTTCCGCATCAGCGACAGCAATGCCCAGGGACTTAGCGAGCTTGCGCCGCCGCCGCCCGGTCTCGCAGCTGTAGATACGATCGGTGATGCCTAGGCGTTCGGCGTCGAGGAAGCCCGCCAGCTGCTCGTACTGCGCGGTCGTGATGTCGCCAAGTTGAACACGCTCGGCCAGCTTCACTGTCTGTACCTCCCGTTGAACCCGCGTCACTCGCCCGGACGCTGCGCCTGCTCCGAACACACCGCCCCAGAACATTGCAGCCGCGTCGATCCGCGCGAGCTCGTCAAGCGACCTTCTGTCCTTCCACTGGAATCGCTGCTCGCGCTCAAACCGCATCTTGCCCCAGCGCGGCTCGCCGTTTCGCAGCTTCGAGTTCCGGCAGTACGCACGGCCGATTGTGTGCCGGCCGCTCTTGATCGACACTGTGGTATGCGGCGGAGGCCCTTCGAACTGCGCGTACCACCCATACGGCCATCGCGCTGACTTCAGACCTTCGAGGACACGCCGCCCCTCCAGCGGGTCCTCGTAACCGACGTCGACAGCGGGATCGACTCTTACGTATGCCGGGTCCTCGACCGGCAGGACCCCAAACAATGCCATGCGCTGCTTCAGCCGATCCCACCTTGCCTCGAACTCGTGCACCGGACAGAGATCGTCCGCGCCCGCATCGCCCAGGTGGGCCTGTAGTTCGAGCCGGCGGATTAATCCATGCGAGGGCGTGTCGACCGCGTACGACAACAGCACGTGCTGCGGCCCGAGCAGGTGCTGCCATTTCCCAAAGCGGTCACGCTGAGCGAACAGTTTCTTGCCGCGCAGCATCGACCCCTGACCTTCAAGAGCTTCGAGCCGACTCACGACCCGCTGGGGTGTCGAGATGTCCCAGCGCAGATACGTGTCGTGCCAGCCCGACCCTACGACGCGGCCCGAGCTAAGCATCCTCGATGTCGTCCGGCCCTACTTCGTGACGCGGCTCCGCGGCAAACTCGGCGAGCCACTGAGCGGATAAGTCCGAATCCGCCTCTGACTCATCGGCCGTAGCCTCGCGACGCGGGTTCGATTCCCGCCG
>DHWR01000099.1 GCA_002413265.1 Chloroflexi bacterium UBA5177 | reverse complement strand
GCGCGGTATCCCTCTTCAGCCGAGACGTCCGCGCCCACCTTTCCACGGGGCTCCGCAATGGTCCCATCGGGGTTCAGCGGAATGTGGCCAGAGATGTAGGCCCGGTTCCCCCGTACGCGCACCCAGGCAAAAGGCAGCTCGATCCCGGGTGGAGGTTTGAACGGCGCGGGCAGTTCAAGCCTCATCCGCTCGAGCTTTTGCTCGATCTTCATCACTTGTCCTCTCGCAAGTGGGGCAGCCCGTCGAGCTCGGGCAGCGGCACCGCACTCTCGTTTTCGCTCGGATCAGTACGCGCCAGGACGGCGACGGCCGGCTCGGTGGCGCTCCCGTTTGCGGGCAAGTGCGGCACGCCGCTCGGGATGTAGAGGAAGTCCCCCGGCCTCGCCACCAGCCGCTCTTCGAGCCGCTCGCCGAACCAGAACAGGAACTCACCACTCACCACGTACGCGGCCGACTCGTGATGAGCGTGGAAATGAGCCCGTGCCCGGCCGCCTGGTGGCAGCGTCGCGACTTCGAGGCAGAGGGCGCGCGAGCCGGCGGTCGTCGCTGAAACACCCGCCGCGTACCGGACTCCGGTCTTGCCTTCCGACTCGTCGCCGGCGCGGATGAGCATGCATCGCTTGGTCATGTCAGACCTCCTACAGGTCGAGCCGGAATGCCTGGGCCTGCCAGCTCGCGTCAGGCGGAAGGGACCGGCCGGTGAACATCTCGCCGATCTCGATATCGAATTCGGGCGCATGGCGAAAGCCGAGCCGTTCGTAAAGGCGCGTCGCGGCAGTCATGAAGGAGGCGGTGTGCAGGCCAATGGCGTGCGCACGTTGCGCCCTGGCCTGGCGAACACACTCGACTCCTAGTGCCTCGCCTGCGCCGCTCCGCCGGGCGTCGCCGAGAACGGCCAACGTCCGGATCGATGCCCAGCCCGCCGGCCAGCGTTCTAGCGCCGACAGGGAGGCGTCCGGGTAGAAACCGACCGTTCCGACAAGCTGACCTTCGCTCTCGGCGACGATCAACACGGAGTCCGCCAAGCGGCTCCGGACATCGACAATCTCGCCGAGATAGCGCTCCCAGGCGTCTGCCGGAAAGCGCGGACGATACTCACCGTACACCTCGGCGAGCAGCGATCCGACGGAGTCGAGCTCGTCAAGCCGCGCCTCGCGGACGACGAGACCAGAGAAGGCCGGAGCCCTTGAAGCGTCCAACGGCTGAATAATACTCCCGATGGGAGTGTTATATACTCCCGTCGGGAGTACCTGTCAAGTGCAGAGATTGACAACGACGTCGTACGTGATCCTGGGCCTCCTGGCGCTCCGGCGCTGGTCGACGTACGAGCTCGCACAGCAGATGCGGCGCACCATCCCGTACTACTGGCCTCGCGCTGAAAGCCACATCTACGAAGAACCGAGGAAGCTAGTCGACCACGGGCTCGCCACGGCAAAGCGCGAGTTTGTGGGCCGGCGGCCGCGTACGGTTTATGCGATCACAGATAAGGGACGCCGCGCACTCAAGCGTTGGCTCGGCAAGCCCGGGCGAGGGCCTCTGGTCGAGTTCGAAGGGCTCGTCAAGGTGCTCTTCGCCGAGCAAGGCACCAAGGAGCAGCTGCTCACGACGCTCCGCTCCATTGGAGCCGAGGCCGAGCGCACACGGCAGCATCACGCAGCGCTTGCGGCTGAGCTGGCAGGTACCGGCGGACCGTTCCCCGAGCGACTTCACGTGAACGCCCTCGTCTTCAAGTTCATGTGGGAGCAGGCGGAGATGCTCGCTCGCTGGACCGCCTGGGCCGAGCAGGAAGTCGCTCGCTGGCCGAAGGACGTTTCGAAACCCAGGGAGCCCAAGGTCGTGACCGTTCTTCGTGAGGCAGCAACCTTTGCGAGCTAGCTGTGGTGTGCTTTTATTCAGCCTCGAGTGCTGCTGGCGGATCGGATCAGCCGCGAAGTGGCCATACGAGGTCACCGGGGGACTCGCGGACTCGATAACGCCCGGTCCGAGTTCAAGTTGATGCACTTTTAGCAAACACGGGGCACTCAGCGCCCATCTGCACGCGACTTGGCCGGCGAGTAAACCGATCGACTATTGCAGGGTGCGCCTCGTAGGCGACCATGCCGCCTCGAATCGGGCATCGCCAGCGAACAATGCCTAGCACTTGCACGTGAATGCCGCCGGCGCATCACGACTGCGGGTTTACCTCCGAGTGGCGCGACATACTTGGCCCATGGAACAGCGAATCAGTCTCGTGACGCTCGGCGTGAAGGACCTCGCCCGCGCCCGAGCCTTCTACGAGGCGCTCGGATGGGGAGGCGCCAAGCAGCCAGACGAGGAAGTCGTGTTCTTCCAGGCCGGCGGAATGATCTTCGGGCTGTGGACGGCGCTCGGCGGCCACGGCGCGCCTGGGATCGAACTGGCGTACAACGTCCGTTCGGCCGAGGAGGTCGACGCCGTGCTCGCCGAAGCCGAGCGGGCCGGCGCGACGATTGCCCGTCCGGCCGCTCGCGCCGACTGGGGAGGCTACACCGGCGCGTTCGCCGATCCCGACGGCTACGTGTGGGAGGTCGCCCACAACCCTGGCTGGACCCTGGCAGACGACGGCTCGGTTCGCCTCGCGTAGCCCAGCCTAGTCTGAGCGTGCGACGTGCTTGTCACCGTTTCCGCTCACGTGGCCCGACCTCCGGACAACCAAGGGGCACGGCGTGGCCGAGGACACGAAGCGCACACCTGAGTTGAAGTTGATGCACTTTTGGCGAATACGGGGCATGCGATCCACTTCTGCACTCGTCGTCTTTAGGCAGCGCAGGGACCGTTGAAGAATGAGATCAGGATCCAAGGTCGCCCTCCTCTCGGCAACCTAGGTACCGGTCCGGCTGCGGTGCCCCTATGTTCAACGGTGGCGGGCCGGGGCGGCTATGCCATTTCGAGTGGCAAACTTGACGCGCATGAGCGGATCCACGGTCATATTCCCAAATATCTCGGGCGACGAGGACGCGACGGTGCAATGAAGCCTGAGACGCTGGCAGTCCTGCAAGCCCTGGCTAAGCGAGAGACAGCCAGCGGCATCGTCGGGATCGGGGAGGTCATAGACGCAACTGGGTTCGAGCCACACGTGGTGGTCAACGAAGTCGAGAGACTGCTCCGCGAGGCTTACATCACGGGTGAACTGCAGCGGCTAATCACCGGGGGGGACCCTCGGCCTTGGTTCCTCGTCAACCCGCTGATTAGCGAGAAGGGAAACGATGCGCTGGAAACGTTTGCATCAGAAAAGGCGGAACCAGGCCCGAGTGCCGACCCGCGTGCTGATAGGTGGGACGCCTTCATAAGCCATGCGTCGGAAGACAAAGCGAACTTTGTGGAAGGCCTCGCTCGCGAGCTGATGTCGAGAGACCTCAAGGTCTGGTACGACGACAACGTCCTCGAGGTAGGGGACAGCGTACGCAAGGCGATTGACAGAGGGTTAAGGGGATCAGACTTCGGAATCGTCGTGATCAGCCGAGACTTCATGCGCAAAGACTGGCCGAATCGAGAACTCGATGGGATCCTTGCCCTGGAGCAGGGTAAGAAGCGTCTTCTACCCATCTGGCATGGTGTCGGCCGCGATGAGGTCGAACAGTATTCGCCGATTGTTGCGGGACGGTTTGCGGTCCGATCTTCAATCGGGCTTGTAGCTGTGTCTGATGCATTGTGCCGAGCGATGAAGCGCGGAAGGGTATCAGCCACCGGGCCGCAACCTGTAGCAGAGCCTGAGCCAGGGCCGATCTTCATGAGTCTGGTGGGACAACTGGCAAATTCGCGCGTGTATGCATGGGTCGTGGTGGGAACCGCACAGGAAACTGATGCCAAATTCAGCGATGACGAGATCGAGTCCTTGACTTCGTGGCTCGCCGCGATCGAACCGGGTGCTACGGCCGGGATCGCTAACAGCGGATTTATCCGCATGGCTGTGGATTCGCCTGATGGCGGAGGCACGCTTTGGACGGCCGAAGTTCATCGTGGTCCGGTTATCAATCTGCTGACCGCCCTCGAGATCCAGCAGGTTCCCGAGAAGAATGCAGCCGTGATCCCTTTCGAAACTCTTGTTGGCTGGTGGGCGACGATCGTGGACGGGATACCCTCGCTCGCAGCGAACCTGCAGATCGATCGCGTGCGACTGGGGTTCGGCTTGTATCCCTATGGACCAAATTCCACGCCCGTTGTTGGTCTCGCATTCGGGGAAGCATCCGCCCCAATACAGCGCGCGCGACACCAAATACCACCGTGGCATGGGCAAACTTCACTATTCGATCCTTTCAACCCGCCTCGTGGGGTCCTGGATGAGGCGGTTCATAGTCTGCTGGACACCTTCAGCTACGGCCGCGTTGAGGAGGTCCAGCTTTGGGTCGCCAACGGTGTCGCGAATGGGACGTTGAAGGGAGCTTACAAGGGCCATGCGACCCCACCTCAGGACATCCAAAAACCGGCCGACGCCGGCTGACCGGTACGACCGGGGCTGCTTGCTGCACGGGGCTGGGGTGTGAGGTCGAGTTCAAGCGTGCTGTATATCCAGTCGGAGGCTGTAAGAGGGCAAAACTCGCTCCGGCCCGCTGCGGGCTTTTGCCGCCTCAGCCTGGGACGATCAGAATCGGCGGCTAGCCCGAGTTGTCGGGCAGCTGGGACAGGCGGTAAGTCCGTACACCTTAAGAAAATACGGG
>DHWR01000028.1 GCA_002413265.1 Chloroflexi bacterium UBA5177 | reverse complement strand
GCCGCGACCGTTCTCTCCATTCTGTCGATAGTCAGCTTCGCGGGATATCTCGTTTCGCTGTTGCGAGCCCCTTCAAGTGGGCGACCCAAGACACCCGTATTGAGTCGGTTCGGCGAAGAGATGCCGCCTGAAGAGAACCCTGGTTATAAAGAGACTGAGGAGGAGCGGCACTAAAAGAGTTAGTCTCGGCGGCTATAATCTTCCCACCTGACGGGAGGCCGCACTGAGCGATCCGGAAACTCCTGCATCTCCGTCCTCGGCGCTCGTGAAGAGTGGGGAGCTCCCCGCCATTGGTGAGGAGGTGCAGACGTTCCTCATCGCCGACATCAGAGGCTACACGGCTTTTACACATGAGAACGGGGACGAAGCTGGAGCGCGCCTGGTTAGAGTGTTTGCGGCTCTGGCGCGGGAGGCAGTGGAGCAGCAAGGTGGAGCTGTCAGCGAGTTGCGCGGCGATGAAGTGCTTGCAGTGTTTCGCTCGCCACGCTCCGCGCTGCGCGCGGCGGTAGATCTGCAGTCCCGTTGCCGGCAGCACACAGAGGCGAATCCGCACCTTCCTTTGCTTGTCGGTATCGGTCTTGATGCGGGTGAGGCTGTGCGGGTGGAAGACGGAGTGCGGAGCGGCGCTCTCAACCTCGCGTCACGCCTGACTTCCCTGGCCGCGCCCGGTGAGACGTTCGCGAGCGAGGGCCTGGTGCATCTGGCGCGTCGCATCGAAGGGCTGGAGTACCGAGACTGTGGCAAGGTCGCGCTTAAGGGGTTGGACCGGTCCGTTCAGGTATTTCTCGTCGGTGGCGAAGGCGACCTTCCCGCGGAGACCCGTCGTCTCACCGCACCAAAGGGCGACGACGCCATGGAAGCTGCCCGGGTCGTCGGCATTGTCGGCTCCGGCTTCGGCTTTGCCGGCGTCGTCTTCGACCGTCTTCTTACCGTCGGTGCCAACCCGGTCGCCTTGGGAGCAGGTCTGGTTTTTGCGGTGATAGCCCTGCTCGGCGCGTCGCGTCTTCTACGTGACGCGGAACGGGGCGCGCTCCTCATGCTCGTTGCGCTCATTGGGCTGGTGTTTGCCGTCGGCTGGTGGGCACTGATCGGCGCTATACTGCTGCTCATCGCAACCGGCATGGCGGTGGCCAACCGCAAAGCCTAAGGCCGCAGCTGGCCGACCGTGCTCCCACCTATCGATTGGTAAGTGCTGTAGCCTTCGATAGTTCTCGCTCGCATCGATTCGCAAGCGTCTCGGCGCCAAGACGCTGGAAGATGGTTAGCGCGCTCGATAGACGCTCTATCGCCCGCCCTCCTTCGCCTCGTGTGAGATCCGTAGAGCCCCAGGTGTAGAGAGCAAGCGCCTCTCCAAAGGGATACGGCACCTTTCGGGCGCGCTCGAGGGCAAGTTGATATGATGCCCCGGCCAGTTCGTGCTGTCCTCGTAGGCTGAGCAACATGCCGAGGGACGTAGCCAGCTCACAGCGAGTCCAGTACGCCGTGACCATGAGCGGCTCAATAGTGTCCGATGCGGATTTCGCGGCATTCAGGTCACCTCGCTGCAAGTACGCTCGCATCAGCGTCCTGAGAATGTTTCTGCGATCGTCGTCGCGCAGGTCAGGAAGGGAAGAAAGCGGTTCGAGGATGCTGATAGCTTCGTCGTTTCGCTCCTGCATCACGTGGTTTTCCGCCATCATCCACGAAGCAACGATTGGAACCCTCGGCTCTCCGTACTTCTCCGCGAAGGCGAGGGCCTCGCCGACCTGCTTCTGTACCTCGGCATCGAGGCCCCGGTTGACCAGCACATAGCACGGAGCTATCTGTACCCAGCTAGCGTGCGATGCGCCGATCGAGCGGGCGACGGCTGCCGCCTGTTCCAGCCGCTCCAAGGCCAGGTCCCACTGTCCGAAGACGAACGGGTACAAGCCGCGCACGCACAGGAAGAAAGCAATGTAAGCCGGGTCTCCCACTTGCTGAGCCAAGTCGAGTGCCCGAATCGAGTACGGCTCTGCCTGCTTGAACTCGTCAATGTTCCACAGAATCGAAGCCATATTGTTTAGCCCTCGTTGTAGGGCTTTCAAGTTCCCGACGCGCTCCGCCAGCTCGATCGCCCCTCGCATGACCTCAAGTGATTCATGAGGGCGCCCAAGGGATGCCAGAGCGGTTGCGCGTTCCACCTCGGATGCGGCCAGAAGCCGCTCGTCGCCGACTGCTCGAGCCAGCTCGGACGCCTTCTCTGCTGCCTCGAGCTCCTGCGGGTACCTGCTCGCTCGAAAGTTGAGCATGGCGACCGCGGCGTAGAGGTCGGCCGTTGATACTGTTGCTGCGTCGGGAGCCTCTGCTTCCAGAGCTCGCAACGCGGGAGACAGGCGATTGAGTCCTTCTTCGAAGGTGCCGCGAAAAGCGTGCGCCCGTCCAATAGAAGCCAGTGATAGCCGCTCCTCGTCGAGTGACCCGGCGGTCGAATAGCTCTCAGCGGCGGTCTCTAGAGCCTGTAGAGCCTCGTCATGTCTCGCGAGAGTGATCAGCACGTTGCCGAGTTTGAAAGATGCCTCGGCCCTGTGAATTTCGTCAGTCAGCTCGAGAGCCAGCTCGACGGCGGTGCGATAGTGCCATTCCGCGTCACTGTGGGCGAACAGCCCCTCGGCAGAGTCTCCGGCAAGCAGAGAAAAATGAAGTGCCCGCTCGGAGTCGTCGCCCTTCGTGAAGTGCCATGCCAGCTCGGCAACACGGCCTGCTCGTTCCTCGTCCGCAAGACGCAGGAGCGACTCTCCGGCCATGAGATGAAGCCGGCGTTTCCGCCGCGGCGACAGCTCGGCGTACAAGGTGCCCTGGGTTAGGGCATGATCGAAGGCGTAGCGATCGTGCGGCTCGTAGCGGAGCAAGCCGGCGGAACCTGCCTCCTCGAGCGCTGCCTCAATCTCCTGCTCGGAGCGGTCGGTCATGCCTTGCAGCTCGTCGAACGCGAAGGACTGGCCGAGGACGCTGGCTTCTGTCAGCACCGATTGAGATGTTTCGGCGAGACGTGAGAGTCTCTGACCGATAACCGACCGCACACTTTCGGGAACCTCGATCTCTCCCACGGCCCGTCGATCCCAGACTCCGGAGGCGAGCCTATACACGTCTCCTCGCTCCACCAACGCTCTCAGAACTTGCTGCAGGAAGAATGGATTGCCATCGGTGCGCCGGTAGAGCAGGTCTGAAAACTCGTCAGAGACCTCCGTTTCGTCGAAGGAGGCGGCTACAAACTGGGCGGTATCCGTCTGATCGAGGCGGAGCACGGCTACCTTGTCCACGAGCTCCTGCCGTCCCAGCTCACGAAGGGTCGCTTCCAGCGGATGGCGCCGGCCCACCTCGACATCGCGATAGGTCCCAAGGATGAAGACGCGGTTGCCCCGAGTGTGGCGAGCCAGATGCTGCAAGAGCTCGAGCGAAGAGCCATCCGCCCAGTGAAGGTCGTCGAGCAGCAGGGCGAGAGGAAACTCCGCTGCAACGGTCTGTAAGAACCCGGTGACGGCCCAGAACAGTCGCTCCTTCTCGTCGGAGCCGTCCGCGCCCGCAATCTGCAGATCTTCTCCTGGAAGCAGCTTTGCCAGATACGGCCAGCGTCGGCCGGCTACCGAGCGAATCGACTCGGGCGCCGCGGCAAAAGCTGCCGAAAGGACCTCCATGAAAGGAGCGAAGGCAGTCGCCTGTCGCGACTCGTAACATGCGCCGGCCGCAATGAGGAACCCGCGGTTCCGGAGCTGCAGGGTCACCTCCTGAGCGAGTCGAGTCTTCCCGACCCCTGGCTCTCCGGCAAGGAGCACCAGACGTCCCGAGGCTGCCTTCGCCTCTCGCAGGTTGACCGCAATCCGCGCCAGCTCCTCCTGCCGGCCGACCAGCTCCGTGGACGGAAGCGAGCCGAGAAAGCCCCCGATAGGAAGATCCGGCGCCTCCAGCTCAACCTCGGCGGTATCGCCGACCTTTGCTGACTCGGACCCTGAGTCACTGATCCTGAAAACGCGCACTCGCTCGGAGAAGCCCTTTGGCACTACGTCGCCGGCTTCCGCGTAGTCGATGCCGTCTACCTTGCGGGCAAGGTTGACAATCGTGTCGCTGGCCAGGATTTCTCCAGGGCCGGCGATGCTGCAGAGGCGCGCCGCGAGGTTCAGCGCCGCGCCGCGAAAACCTTCAGCCACGGGAAGAGCTTCCCCGGCATCGAGACCAACCCCGACGTTCAATGGCGAGCCATCCGAGGTCTCGGAGGCACAGCGCGTCTGCAAGTCGAGAGCAGCTCGCAGAGCCTGTCGAGCCGACGTGAAGACCGCGAGAACTTCGTCGCCCCGTACCTCCGCCACGCGGCCTCCACGAGCGCCGACCACCTCCGTGGCAATTTCCGCAAACCGCGCAGTCAGCTGCTTTGCCGCCGCGTCGCCGCGTTCGAGCGTGAACGAGGTGTATCCGCGAATGTCGGCGATGAGAAAGGTCGTCACCGATGCGGAATCGTCAGGCGGCGACGTGGGCGCTGCGGT
>DHWR01000236.1:3962-5411 GCA_002413265.1 Chloroflexi bacterium UBA5177 | reverse complement strand
TGGTCGTCGAGAGAGGTCTGGTGCTCCCCCGTCTGGGCGGAGGAACGCGCGTCCTCGGCGACGTCCTAATCGTCACCGCCCTCACCTTCGAAGCCCTCTATACGGTCATTGGCAAGGCAGAGCTCGAACGCTACCCCGCGCTTGGAATTACCGCCGCCTGCGTCATCGGCAGCCTCGTCGTGTGGGCCCCGGCCGCGGCACTAAATGTGGCAGTCTCCGGGTTGCCTCATCTCAACGCACAGGAGTGGTTGGAAGTCGGCTATCTGGCCATCTTTGGCACCTCCGTGCCATACGTCTTCTGGATAGCCGCGCTTCGATACGTGGACGCCGCCGCGGCGGCGCCTACCCTCTTCCTTCAACCGCTCTTCGGCACCATCATCGCCGTCCTGCTTCTCGGCGACCGTCTCGGCTGGCCTACGATTGCCGGCGGACTTCTGATAGTTGCAGGGATTTGGATCGTCAGCATCAGAGGCGCGGCCACTCCTGCCTCCGCGCTTTTGGAACCCGTGCCGCACTCCTTTGACTAGACGCCCATCGATTTCCTCTCGGGTTCTAATTTCGTTCGCGCCCTCAATGAGCTTTGGAAATCAGTAGGCCAGCCTTACAGACGGTTACCGTCCTTCAGGCCGTGTCGAGCTCGAAGCTGCGATGACCGTCGATGCCCACCAATTCCGTGCGCCTTCTCCTTTCTAAGACAAGCTGCGGTCGCCCAGCGCCCAGGATGCCCGACGTACCATTGGACATGTTTTCCTCGCCTCGATTTCGAAGTGTCTTGAGACTCTTCTTGCTTCTCGGCGGGATCACTCTCGGGGTCGTCCTCCTGGTCCTCCTACTCCGCAGCGTCAAGCTCGATCAGCTCGGCTCCGCCTTCGGCAACGCGGATTACCCGCTTCTGCTGCTGGCCGTTCCGCCCTTTCTCGTCAACTTCTTTCTGAGGGTTCCTCGATGGGGGCTGCTTTTTGGCGAGGATTCACCGGACTTCGATACGCTCTTCGGCGCCATGAATGTTGGCTACGCAATCAATTTCCTATTGCCGGCCCGGCTCGGCGAGATCGTGCGGGCTTATTGGATCCGCGATCGAACTCAGCTGGGCATGATGCGGACGCTGTCCACCATCGCCCTGGAACGAGTGATGGATGGCGTTACCCTTGTTGTCATCCTGATCGTGGTCGCCCCCACGGTCGCCTTTCCTGGTAAGCTGCTCGGACCCGCGCTCCTGGTTGGAGGAGCATTCCTTGGCGCACTGAGCCTCATGGCGGTGTTCGCCTATGCCTCGACTCGAGAGAGGCATCCGCTGGCGCGGCTTCTCCGCCGGCTGGAGACGGGTCGAGCCTCGGGGGCAGCTCGTTTGATGCATCAGCTCGTGGCGGGATTGCGCGCCCTGCAGAACCGTCGAGCTTTGGTGCTCCTGATTCTGTACACAATCGCGCTCTGGGTGAGCAATTCGAT
>DHWR01000236.1:3533-3760 GCA_002413265.1 Chloroflexi bacterium UBA5177 | reverse complement strand
AACCTCGGCATGGCCGTGCCCTCGACGCCGGGCTACATCGGGGTCTACGACTTCCTGTTTGTCTGGATGCTAAAGCTGTACCACGTGGCTAAGGCACCTGCGCTGGCAGCCGCGCTGGGCATGCACGCTATCGCGTTTGTGCCATTCGCGGCCGTTGGCATCGTCTACTTGGGACGCGCCGGAATCCAGATGACATTGCAGATGGTTCGCGCGAGCGCAGCAGGCAC
>DHWR01000236.1:0-3251 GCA_002413265.1 Chloroflexi bacterium UBA5177 | reverse complement strand
TCTGCCGAACCGGTGCTGCCGGAATAGATGCTCAAGGGCCTGAGCAACGGCGCCACATCCTGCTGGTATTGAGTCCGAGACGATTGCGGCAGGGATGGCAAAAGAGCCGACTCGACTTGAGTTCGTGTTTCGGCCAGGTCAAGGTAGTAGACGGATGAAGCCGAGGATGCGCTGGTGGTGAACAGACCACCCGCGGGTCCATACGCAGTTTGAAAACTGGGGCTGCTCGCGAGCGGTGACCCTACGGGAGTGTTGAGCCGCGCCAGCGTATCGGCAATCGAGAGGGAGGCGATGGCCCAGCCGCGGCGCACGGCGTATCCGTATCCAGCGGTAGAAACTTCGTAACTTGATCCGCTGGTGGTGCCGGCTGTGAACTGATTACTGAGCTTGAGGCGGCTAACGAAATCGTCGAGACCTATACTTGCCGCGCCTTCGTCCGACACCTGCCATAGAAGCGCGGCCGGTACGCTGAAATCCGAGCTACTGATGTTGAAGTTCAACTTCTTGAGCGGACGATAGATCACGACGTCGACCTCGCCCGACATGGAGTCGGTCACGTCGTGCACCAGTGCGTCGGCATCGGTCTTGGAAGTGCCCGTCAGGAGGCCGCTCTTCTCGTAGGATGCGACCCCGGACTGAATGGTCTTGGCGAGGCCTTGCAGAGAGATCAGCCCCAGCACGTCATTCGGTAGCTGGGCGCCCAAAACGCCCGCGACCGGAGCGCTGGTATATCCATGCGAGATCCCGCCGGCCGGCTTGGAACTTGCGTTCATTGCCACCGCCGAGAGGCGGAAACCTCCCGGTTCCGCCGTCAGAGCCGCCGCTGAAGGCTTGTTGTAGCTCGGCAAGACTGCGCCAGTCAGCGGGACGGGTGACGAGCCGCCGCTCAAAGACTTTGCGAAACCCGTGCGCCCGAAAGCGCTTCCGTCGAGGTAGTAGCTGCCGAGGCGGTTGCCCGGTAGCTTGTTCATCAGCTGCTGATAGGCACTGGACGACGACAGCCTTGGACTCTTGCCGTCGGCCGTATCGATTACTCGTTGGATGGGCGCTGGCTTGAGCGCCAGCAATACGTATCCCTTTTCGAGCGCCGCGTAGACCTCGACAGTGGTTCCTCCAGATGCGTTCCCACACGAAGGGAGGCGCTCGTCATAAATCGTCGTGCCGCCATACGAGGTCCCGGAGGGCGGTAGCGAGAGATGGAAGCCGGACAGCATCTGCGCCAAAGTCTGCTGCATGTGCAGTGGGGCCAGCAGCAGCGCATCGCGCTGAAGAGCCTGAGAGGCACCTGTCCCCGTCGCATCGAGGCCGTCCGTCGAAACCAAGGCAATGGCGGTTTCATGCCCGAGCCAAGTCAAATGTTGGAATGCTTGGTTGCTCGCTTTGTCGTAGCAGCCGCCAGTTGATGCGGTGGTATGTGTTCCACTCTGGAACTCCTTCTGTACGCCGCTCCAGCCTGGTTGGTCGGTAAACGCGTGCACCGCGCGGTCTAGATTCTTCTTTGTCTGGCCGGCCGGATTAAGATCGGCGGAAACGTAGAAGACGGTCGTGCCCGGGAGCATCTGGGCCAGAGGGCGGTCCGCATTCACCGAAACGATCGGCACAGTGAGGGCTGCGGCAGTTCCCGCGCCGAGCACGAGGACGACTATCGCGGCTCCCACCGCAAACGCCGGAAATCTCCGCCGAGGCTTGTGAGGAGGTTCGTCGACAGGTGCGGCCTGCTCGCCGGCCTCCGCCTGCTTGCCAGCCTCGGCTGACTCGGCTGAAGTGTCTTCAGGAGGCCGCGTCTCGGCGGCGGATTCGAGAGGAATTGCCTCGGACTTGGCAAGAGCCTCCTGCTCGGCGACGGGAGACGCGATCGCCGGCAGCTGGTGACCGCATATAGGACACCGTGTTCGGCTTCCGATAGCGGGAGCGCCGCACTCTGGGCACCACCGATCGTCGCTCACAGCCGACCCCTACTCGCTCTCGATTGGGGGAAGCATAGCGCGCGAGCATCCAAAGGTCAATGAAAAATGGCGTATTGACGGAAGGACTTTCCTCCCCTTCACTACCATGTCGGTATATGCCTTCCCTCGTCTCCATCGTGATACCCACGAGGAATCGCGCTGTCTTGCTCGATCGACTCCTCGACTCGTTTCGCTCGCTGTGTTATCCGTCGTGGGAAGCGATCGTGGTCGACGACGGATCCGTCGATCGAACGCCATCGGTGGTGCAGCGTTACCGACTCGAACGCATGCCGGTTCGCTATTACTTTCAACCCTGGAGCAACGTGGGTGCTGCCCGAAATCGAGGAATAGCAGAGGCTCGCGGAGAGCTTCTCGCCTTCATCGACGACGATTGTGAAGCCTCTTCCAACTGGCTGGATTCGTTGGCTCATGCCATCGAGAACAACCCACAAGCCCTGGGCGTTCAAGGAAGGACCGTCACAAATCGTGAGGCTGCGACGCCGTTTACGCGACAGATAGAGCAGCTGTCCGGTGGCCAGCCCTACAGAACGTGCAACATCGCGTACCGGCGAGAAGTCCTCATAGATCTTGGTGGCTTTGATCCACTTCTCATTCGCGGAGAGGACATCGCACTGAGTATGCGGGTTTTGGAGCGGGGCCCGATCGTTTTTGCTCCCGACGCAGTCGTTTCGCATCCGCCGCGCCCCAAGGAGTGGGCGGACAGAGCAGCCTGGCGACGGCTTTTAGCGAGCGAGATGCATTTCAGGCGCGTCTACCCGACCTACGGCCCGAGCCGTTCTCAGACGCTCTCCATTCAGAAGCCGGAGCACGTTTTTTCACGCTGGGTCCTCTTGCCTGTGCGACGTTACTGGCGTCTGCACTGGAGATATTTCAGAAAGCAGCCGCGTGACTACCTCCGCCACGTGCCATTCATCATCCGAGAGAAGCTAGCTCTACTCAGCCTCCTGCCCTACATCCTGCGGAATTGGAGGTCCGACAGGTGAGCGGGCCCCTGGTGACTGTCGTGGTGCCCACCAGAAACCGCGCGCATTTGCTGCGCCGGCTCCTCAAAGCCCTGGCCGAGCAGGAGTTCCCCGACTACGAGGTAGTCGCCGTGGATGATGCGTCAGAGGACGAAACCTGGGCGCTTCTCGAGAGCTGGCAGGGCGAGCGAAAGACCCCAGTTCGAGTTGATTCTCAGAGTGGAAGCTACGTGGCGCGCAATGTTGGCTGGCGAGCCGCGAGCGCCGACCTCATCGCGTTCACAGACGACGACTGCATCCCGGATACGCGCTGGCTATCCTC
>DHWR01000272.1 GCA_002413265.1 Chloroflexi bacterium UBA5177 | reverse complement strand
GCGGCTCGCCGCCTTCGTAGCCGGTGATGCTGGCGAGGCCGGCGAGCTGCTCGACGTTGGTACCATAGGCGATGTGGCCCGCCTCGGGGCCGGTCTTGCCGTGACCCGGCATCGAGATCAAGATCGTGTCCGGCCGTATCGCGCGAAGGACTTCATAGCTGAGGCCAAGCTTGTCCAGCACGTCGGCGCGAAAGTTTTCGATGACGACGTCGGCGACCTTCACGAGGTCGAGAAACAGATCTTTACCACCCACCGCGGCGAGATCGATTGAGCACCCGTACTTGTTGCGGTTGTTGTGGTTGAAATATGCGGAGCGGTTGTAGGGCTGCTCTGTGCCGGGCGGCTGCAGTCCGAGGGTGCGCAGCAGGTCGGGCGAGCCCGCGGACTCGACCTTGATCACTTCCGCTCCCATGTCGGCCAGCAGCCTGGTCGCATATGGGCCGGCCCAGACGGCCGACAGGTCGGCGATGCGGATGCCCGCGAGCGGTAGCCGCTTTGCCGGAGCGATCGCCGCAAACGCACCGGGCGTCGCCGGGTTCGGATTGCCATCTGTAACCCTGCTTCGTTCCATCCGCTCGCCGGGGCTTCGCTCCGTCATGTTGTCTCAGCCTCGGCCGTTCAGATGACGCCCTGGCCGCTCAGGGCACGGAGGTCCTCAGCACCAAGGCCGAGTCGATCCCGAAGCACCGCGTTCGTATGCTCCCCGAGCAGCGGCGCGCGGCCTACGCGTGCGGGCGACTCGCCCATCTGGAACGGGGCGCCGGGATACGTCAGCGTGCCTGCCACCGGGTGATCTACCTGGTGTAGATACTCTCGCTCAGCCAGGTGTTCAGATGTAAACAGGTCCTCCATGTCGTGGACGAAGGCGATCGGTCCACGCAACTCGCCGGCGCGTCGATAGACCTCGTGTTTCCGCTTATCGGCCGCCCACGCTAGGATCGTCGCCATCAACTCGTCGCCGTGCTGCAGGCGCGCGGCGGGCGAGCTGAAGCGTTCGTCAGTGATCAGCTCTTCCATCTCCATCGTGCGTAACAGCGGCGCGAAGTTGCGGGACATCGCGTGAACCCCCAGATACCCATCGGCGCACGGGTAGATACCGATCATCGCCGACTGCATGTTGCCGCGGCGCGTTGGCCAAATGTCGCGCCCGGTGTAAGCGTACGTGTTGAGCGCTAGCTCGAGCGTGGAGGCCATGATTTCTTGAGCGGAGATGTCGATGTGCTGGCCGGTTCCGGTTTCCAACGCGTCCCACAGCCCTACCAGCGCAGCGCTGAAGCCATTGAGCCCGAGCTGGTAGTCCGCCTGCTCGCCGCCTGATTTCAACGGCTGGCGGTCGGGGTCGCCGGTCAGGTGCATTTGACCGCCGGTCGCGATCGAGACGAGGTTCGTGGCTTTCCAGTTCGCCCAGGGTCCCGTCTGGCCAAAGGGCGTCAGCGAGACGTATACGAGCCGGAGGTTACATTCCCTCAACGAGGCGTAACCGAGACCGCGCTGTTCGAGGTACCCCGGAGAGTAGTTCTCGACGAGGATGTCAGCCTGTTCAACCAGTTTTCTTAGCAGCACTTGCCCCGCCGCCTGATCAATGTCGAGGGCCACGCTCTGCTTGTTCGTGTTCAGATACAGGTACAGAGCGCTCTGCTCGGACTCCGGACCCGAATCGGGGAACGGACCGAGGGAGCGGGACAGGTCGCCGCGGCCGGGAGGCTCGATCTTGATGACGGTCGCCCCGTAATCGGCCAACAGCTTGCCGCAAAACGGCGCCGAGACCTGCTCGCCAAGCTCGATGACAGTGAACCCTTCGAGGGCCAGTTCCACGCGCCTCCTCCGGGGCGGAATCCACCCTGCTGCGCATACCGTAATCGATGCTAACCTCTGCTGCACATTCCGGCGTATCCGTCGATACAATGGGACGAGCGAGGTCGATGGAGCAACACGATGCAGAACGATCAGGAAAACCCAGTTTCGCGAGACGCGGAACTGGAGATCGACGAGTGGATCGGAGATAACGAACTGCCTATTCGCTGGCAGGAGTACATCAGCTGCAACCCGAAGATCCTGGTTGGCAAACCGGCGATTACCGGCACGCGGCTCAGCGTAGATTTCATCCTCGAGCTTCTAGCCGGCGGCTGGTCCGTCGAAGAGATCCTCCATGACTGGAATTATGTAAGCCGAGACCAGATTCGGGCTTGCATCGCTTACGCGCTTGAGCTTGTCCGAGCGAAGTACAAAGCCGGCCGGAGGCGCGGAGCCAAGCGTGCGACTGCGCACGGATGAGAACGTCCCGCCCAGTGTGGTGCGCGCGTTACGTGCAGCCGGACACGATGTCGCCTCGACCAGCGAGGATGCTCGTTCCGCTGATGATCGCACGGTTCTGGACCGTGCCAGACGCGAGCAGCGCATTCTGCTCACTTCAGATCACGGCTTCGGCGATCTCGTATACCTCACTCGGGTGGCTGCGCCTCCTGGCGTCATCCTCATGAGGTTCGAAGGTTCGCCCTCATCCATGATGGCATCCAGGCTGGTCCCGATTCTGGCGAGCCGAGAGGACTGGATTGGGTACTTCGCGACGATTGACCTGACCGACGTGAGGATACGGCCGCTGCCCTGACCATGTCACGGCGCCCTCAGTAACCTTTCTGCTTATCCATCACGCCTTCCAAGGCCTCGTTCGCGAGAAAGTGGTCCAGGTTGCGGCGAAAACGCTCGACGATGCGGTCGCCACGGTGCGGAGACGCGCCCGCGACGTGTGGAGTGACGACAACGTGAGGATGGTCCCAGAGGGGGCTGTCC
>DHWR01000060.1:422-2556 GCA_002413265.1 Chloroflexi bacterium UBA5177 | reverse complement strand
ACGCTGATGACGTTCCCAGCGGCGACCTGCTGCTTGAACACGTCGTAGGGCAGCGTCACGGTGGTTGGTTGCGCCGGTGCAAAAAGCACATTGGTCACGAAAATGTTGATCAGCAGGAGTACTACCAGGGTGATCCAAAAGCGTCTCGAGCGGAGGGGGTTCTGTGGCGCAGGCGCGGGCCGGTTCTGCGGCGCAGGCTTGGCAGCTCTTGGTGGACTTGCCGGCGTGGGCGGCGAGCTAGACATCAGGTAGCGCTGATCAGCGTAGGACAACCAGGATCGAGCGCGCGAAGCCTCAGTCCTCGAAACTACATTGTCGCCGGCGTTACTGTACGAATAGGCCCTCTTCCGACAGCCACCCGCAAGCGGTTTGGGAAACCGAAGGGCTTACCGTCCCAGACCTTCTGTGAACGGCTGCTGCAGTTCAGCCGCTAGCGCAAATTCTCCTGGAAGGAGTGCGCAACATTTGTAATGCAGCGAAACACCGAATTTTGCTGACAGCGGCCCAGTCCGGGTGCCACATTTCGTCGACGTGCATCGCTTCAAGGAAACTCTGCCTCAGAGCCTCGATCAGCTCACGCATGCCGAAGGGTTCAAGCGAGGCCCGGGACAGCCTACGCACCGCCAGTGATGGATGAAGGTTCCCCGCCGCTCGAGGGTGAAGACATTGGAACCACCCGTTCAGAAGACGCCCGCCATTGGATGAGCATCTATGTCGATCTCCTCGAATTCAAACGGGGAATCCTCGATCGGGTCAGGCGCGATGTAGCCAAGCTGGAGCCAGTCGCGCAGAGGGCAGCACAGGCGGACCTCAAGATCATCGAGAGCCAGATGGACGGCTATCAGAAACGGCTCGAGATTTGGACACGACGCGTTTGGGATCTCCACGGCCTCTGGCTGGATCCAGAAGGGCGAAGGATTCGCTATAAGGGTGGGGAGGCTACGCTCACCGCACGGGAGTTTCAGCTCCTCCAATTCCTGCTTGATCATCCAAACCGCTATTTCACCGTCAACCAGATCCTGAGCCAGGCCTGGGCCGGGCCCGCCCTCTTCCCGGAGGAGGTCCGCAACTACGTCCGGCGCGTGCAAATGATCCTTGCGGCATTGGAAATCCCATGCGATCTCGTCAACCAGGCGGGTCGCGGCTATTCCCTGGAGCTCCGCGTCGACAATTAGCGACCGGTTGGCGCGACCGCATAATTTGAGCGCCGGCCATGAACCGCAATAGGGAGTGCAATGGGAAAGAGAAAGACTCGGCCGCGGCAGCGAGCCAGACTGCCCCGCGTCCTGGTCGTCGACGCTAACGCCGGTTACCGTTCCGTCATCTCGCACGTGGTCGAGCTGGCGGGAGGGGAATTTGAGAGCGTGGCTGAGTTTGACGCCGCGAAGCGTCAGCTTGAGAGGCCCCGGAAGTTCGACCTAGTCATTCTCGGCATGAGCGCCGACTCCCGCGTAACCCCCAAGCAACTCGGTGAGTTGAGGGCCTCGGCTCGGTCCCCTTTCATCTTGCTCGATGAGTCGTCCAACGATGCCGGAGCAACCCTCGAAACCTACGAAGCGGGTGCAAGCCAAGTCCTGCCAAAGCCTTTCGTCCCGGACGCTCTGATCGGGGCGATCAAGGCGGTGCTGCGCGGTCCGGACGTCGCCTCGGTGGTTTCGATCGCCACCAAAATCGAATTGGGCGGCCTCGTCTTTGACGCCAAGCAGCGAACGGTTAAGAGCGATGAGGCCACAGCCTCCTTGACGAAGCGCGAGTGGCAGCTGCTCTCGTTTTTGCTGGCCAATCCGAGTCAGTTCTTCGCCGCCGAGGACGTGGCTCTGCCGGCCTGGGGCCCCGACGCGTCGATTGAGCAGTTCCGGACCTACGTGACGCGGCTTCGGCAAAAGCTTTCGCCGTTCAAAGGCGTGTGCGAGGTGGTCAACGAGAAGGGTAAGGGTTACCGCTTGGTGCTCCAGCAGCCAAAGATTCCAGTCGCTTAGTCGGAAGCCACGCGTCTAAGGTTCCAGGCGAGAATCGCCGCCGAACTGCCGTAGCCGCGCCTCCCAGTATCCAAGGCGCTGCCGAAACCTCTCGGCTTGGGCGATGACGACCGGCACGTTGGTCAGCTCGACCTCGCGCCGCGCCTCGTCTGACT
>DHWR01000060.1:0-181 GCA_002413265.1 Chloroflexi bacterium UBA5177 | reverse complement strand
CGGGCGAGCACCTTTTCCTCCATAGCTAGGATCTCGGTATAAATCTGCCTCCAGTAGAGCGCTTGTTTGAGCGTCGCCTGCTCTGGAGCACCCTCACCATCCATTGGTTGGGTCCAATCGCCGCCGCGTATGGCCGCATCGACGTCCGGCCGTCCGCTCTTAGGCTGGACCTTCTTCATTC
>DHWR01000150.1:2737-4037 GCA_002413265.1 Chloroflexi bacterium UBA5177 | reverse complement strand
AAGGCCGCTGACAGCCGCAAATCACTTGCCTGCCCGGGTCTACTTCAGCTCCCTATCTTCGCAATCATCAAGCATTCCGGTGGATGCGGAAAAACCTACATGCGGGCAAACGCCATCCTGCGCATCAAACGGCGGCATTATGCCGCCCTATCTTTGACTCTTATTACAAACCGGATCCCACTGATCGTCCCCGAAGCCGAACACGTCTTGTTGTCCACCAAACCAGCTTCCAGCCCATCCGGAATCAGATCAGATTGATTCACATACCCGGGCTGACCCCGCTTGGGCGTCAGCACCCAGATTCCACCTTCCGGGCGGATGCGCCTTCTCCACTCCCGAAGTGCGCTCACGACATCCGTTTCCGAGTCCGCCGAAATCAATGCGATGTCGACCGGTTCGTCCTCTCGTGCCGGCGGGCGGCCGGTTCGCGCCAGCACGTCGCGGCGCAGCTCGTCGTCGATCTTCCATGCCTCATTGACAAACGACACGGCATGGCCCTCGCGAATGCCCAGCTTATCGACAGTAGATCTGTGGCTGTAGTCCCTGTGTCCCGAGTCCGCGCTGCGTTCCACCGAATGCTCCTGGCTGGATACTATCAGCGGGACCAGACAGCGGCGTCCCTTAGCTGGGTCCAGGTCTCGCTTTGAGACCGCGGCCACGCCTGTAGCATCAGATATTCCGGCTGCTGCACAGCCGTGGAACCCGCTTTGAAATACGAGAGGCGGATCATGGAGGCGGAAACACCACGCCGGCTTCTCTGGCAATCCTGTTACAACGTGCGTGATCTCGGAGGACATCGCACCTCCGGCGGGGTCGAAACGCGCTGGCGGAGCCTCGTTCGCGCGGACAATCTTTCGCGGCTCAAGTCGTCCGGCTGGGAACGGCTCCTTATATATGGCATTCGAACCATCATCGATCTCCGTTCACCGCGGGAGGTCACCCAGGAGCTCTCTCCTTTCGTGCGCGACGATTCCGCGTCCGGTGTCGACTATCTCAATGTGCCTGTCCTTACGGACGTCCAGTACGATGCCCAACCGGACGAGGCGCCGATCGACCTTCAGTACCAGTGGTTTCTCTCGAACCTTCGCAGCGAGATGGCCGCGGTCATCACAACCGTTGCCCAAGCGCCTGGCGCGGGTCTGCTGTTTTACTGTCACTCGGGCAAGGATCGCTCCGGCTTGGTCACCGCGCTTCTCCTATCATTGGTGGATGTGTCGCGCGAGGACATCGCGGCTGACTACGCGCTGAGCGCCGGCTATCTACAGCCGATTCAAGACGAATGGATGCGCACTGGGCCGGG
>DHWR01000150.1:1646-2532 GCA_002413265.1 Chloroflexi bacterium UBA5177 | reverse complement strand
CTCTCCGTTGGCTGGATCTCGAATACGGCGGGCCTGAAGAGTACCTGCGCGGAGCGGGGGTGACTAACGAGGACATCTCGCGCCTGCGACTACGGTTGTTGCCTCCCGGAACCCCGTAGCAGCACCCCTTTAGGGGTGCCCCTGACCAACTCCCAGTAGGCGCATCCGTTTGGAGTGCCCCAACGCACCCTGTAGCCACACCCCGTTAGGGTGCACGCAATAAGAGGAGCAGACACGACCGAGGCAACGCATCTTCTTCCTCTACGGACTGAAGTGTGCTCGCAAATCGAGGTCACTACCGCCCTTGTGTGATCCCGAACACTGGGCGCAGGAGACGCGAGCCAGTGATTTGCCTGATAGGCGACACAGCGTAGAAAACCGCGATCAGGAAGAACACCACGAGGCTTGCGGTTGCATTGACGAAGGCCAATCCGAAGTCCACCGCGTACAGCACCGGTCCGAGCATGTAGCTCCGGGTGGTCAGTGCCATCCGTGCCGGGTCCACGTCAACCCTCAACAAGTGGCCACCCTTCGAGGCGTAAAACCAGAACAGGTTGTAAGGCACAGTTCCAATCAGAAACGTCCCGGCGTAAAAGAGCATCGCGGTCTGCTCTCCGGACGTTCCCAGATTCTGTCCGAGCACGTGAGCCGGGAACGGTAGAAAACCTACCCACATCAGGAACACAACGTTGATCAGCAGAAATATGGGATCCGTTCGACGGATCAAGCCGTACACCGCGTGATGCTGCGCCCAGATGATGCCGAGGATCAGGAAGCTCGTCACGTAGCTTACGTATTCGGGAAAGAGATCGCGCAGCGCGCGTGGCAGGCTGTCGTAGTGCTGTGGCAGATTTATGTTGAGGACCAGCAGCGTGATGGCGATCGC
>DHWR01000150.1:0-1343 GCA_002413265.1 Chloroflexi bacterium UBA5177 | reverse complement strand
GCTCGCTCATCTCGAAGCAGCATACCGCCTAGCCGCGCACCGTCGCATCGCCCAAATGGCTACCCTGGCAGCTACCGCGCGGGCTGAGCCGCCTGACCGAGAGCCTTGAGCTCTTCCTCGGCCCACTCCACATCTTTCTGAGCGCCCAACGTCTGAAAGATGGATAGAGCCTCGCGAAGCCGAAGTTCAGCCTCCGCGTCCAAGCCCTGCCGCTTGTGCATCAGTCCCTGCTCATACAAAGCGCGACCCTCGGCATATGGATACGGCATGGATCTAGCTATGGAGCCAGCCGCCTCAAACGCATGCTGCGCTTCTTCCCACCGCTCCTGCCGAGTCAAAATCATCCCACGGACGAGCAGTACGTCCGGCATCCACAACCGTTGGTGCCGTTCGTCTGTGATCGCTCGCGCCCTATTGACCGTCGATTCCGCTCCGTCGGGATCTCCCATAACCAACCGGGCCCAGGCGAGATTCGTCAGCAAGGCGATGAGATAGGGCCCATGCTTATCCAGCAGGGGCTCCAGGCGTGAACGAGCGGCCTCCGCTCTCCCCTCCCTAATTTCCACCTCCGCCAGCAACCAGTTGCCGATCTGTAGAACCTGAAGTTCGCCGATTGGTTCGGCAAGAGCAATGGCCTCGCTCAGTTCACTGCGTGCCTCATCCCAGCGGCCCTGGCGGACTCTAAGATGACCCCGGTGAAGAGGGGCGAATGCTGCAAACCAGGATGCCCCGACTGATTTGAGCGCGCTCGTCCCGCGCTCGAATGAGCCCTCCGCCTCTTCCCACTCGCCGAGATACGTGTTAATCTCTCCCAAATTGAGGTCGACGAATCCGATGCTGGCTGTGTTGCCGATTCGCTCGTGAATGTCGAGCGCCTGCCTGGACCGCTCTAAAGCACGTTTTAGGTCGCCCCCGGCTTGAAGGTTGGTCGCCAGGTTGTTGAAGGCAATGGCCAGCGCGTTAAGGTCACCAGCTGTCTCCAGCAAGGGAACCGAACTCTCCAGCACGCGGACGCCTTCCTCTATCTGACTGACGAGCGTCATGGCCGTTCCACGTCGCATCTCAGCACCTGCGAGCGTGAGCCCGTCCCCTACGGCACGAGCCAGCTCCGCCGCCCGCTCGGCGGCTTCAAGGCTCGCCTCATACTTTCCACTGCCAAAATGCAGATAGGAGAGTGCAAGGTGCAGCGACGCCAGGCCCTGCGATGGCCCCGTCCAGGTGACCAACTCAAGCACCGGTTGTATGCGGGAGATCCCCTCTTGTGGCGTGCCGCGCCAGCAATGCGTCCACCCGATCAGCGCCGTCACTCGCGCCACGGACTCAAGATCTCGAGCCTCCCGATA
>DHWR01000096.1:3102-3398 GCA_002413265.1 Chloroflexi bacterium UBA5177 | reverse complement strand
GGCATGGCTCCCTGCAGCACGCTGAAATAGAGCATGATGCCGCCGAAGAGGAACAGCCAGTAGCTCATGGCGTTCAAGCGAGGGAAGGCGATGTCCCGCGCCCCGATCTGCAAGGGCAGGAAGAAGTTCGCGAAACCGACGAGCACGGGCATGACAACCAAGAAAATCATCGTGACGCCGTGCATGGTGAACAGCTGGTTGTAGATGTCCGGTGACACCACGTGAGCCTGTGGAGTGGCGAGCTGCAAGCGCATGACGAGGGCTTCGATACCGCCGACCAGGAAGAAAAACGCCGA
>DHWR01000096.1:2701-2867 GCA_002413265.1 Chloroflexi bacterium UBA5177 | reverse complement strand
ACGCCGGAATACGTCGGCGGTGTCTCGATAACCGGTACTCGGACTTCATCCAGCGTCGTCGTTGCCATACGTCTTCCTCAGATTATTTGAGACTCAAGAGGTAGTCGGCAAGCTGACCGACCTGCTTGTGCGAAAGGAAGGGATACGGGGGCATGACCACGCCCTG
>DHWR01000096.1:0-2433 GCA_002413265.1 Chloroflexi bacterium UBA5177 | reverse complement strand
CCGCCCGCCGTCGTTCCCTGAATGGTGTGGCACTCGACGCAAGTGTTGTTGACGAACACCTGCCTCCCTGCCGCGATATCCGTCGCCGAGGCGCTGCTGGTCGATGCCGGGGCGGTCGACGGTATCTGCTGCTCGTGCTTGGCCCAGGCGGCGAATTGAGCCGGCGTTTGCACCACTGCCCGAAACTTCATCCAGGCATGAGCGACCCCGCAATACTCGTAGCAGGCGCCTCCATAGACTCCGGGATCGCTGAGCGTCGCGTACACCGCATTGTCCTGCGCCGGGTTGGCGTCGATCTGACGCGTGATCTCCGGGATCCAGAAGCTGTGGATGACGTCGATCGATTCCACGTGAAAATGGACCTTGGTGTGGGTCGGGATGTGCACCTCGTTCGCCGTCTCGATCTTCAAGCCGGGGTACTGGAACTCCCACCACCATTGGTGCCCGATGGCTCTGATCTGAAGCACCGTACCCGATGAGTTCGGATTGTTGATGTCGTGGATCGCCTTGACCGTGGCGCCAAAAGCGCCTAGCAGGATCACCGTGGGAATGATCGTCCAGAGGATCTCCACCGACCTATTGCCGAACACCTGTGGCGGGTCAGGGTCCGAATCCTTGCCTGTGTATTTGACAGCCGAATAAATGAGCGCCGCGCACACCCCCGCGAAGACCAGTCCCGAGAGAACCAGCATGACCCAGAAGAGATTCGAGATCTCGCTCATCTCGCCCGAGGCGGGAGCGAGTGGCGCCCACGGGGGCCCCGGCTTCCACACCGGACGTGCCGGATTTGCCAGTGCCGCGGCTGGAATCAGAGCCAGAGCGACTCCGCTGAGAAGCCACCCGAGGCGGCGGATCGAGACGGCTCGACGCGCCCGGCGCGTGCCTGCACGAGTCCTTCGCGCGGTACGCTCCCCGTTGCTCAGCCTCGGTTGCGCCTCTGCCACGGCTTCCCCCCGTCGCGTCACAGGCTCGTCTTGGTAGACGGACTGTCGATTGTATGAGATTGAGCCTCGTGTTCCATACGGCCCGGGTCTTCGCTATCGAACCACTGGTAAAAGCGGACCACCATGAGGACTGCGTACGGAATGTTGCCCGGGTACCACATGATCAGACCGCCAATTTGTTGGTCCGTAGACGCGGAGATGCCCCAGAGCCGAGGCACTGTCGTGTACGCGGAGTAGAACGGGCTTGGCGCGAACGTGAAGAGTATGCCCAATCCCATCATAAACATCGCGTTGAGAAACAGATAAAGGGTCTGCAGGGGAAACGACAGACGGTCTTCGTGGTTGGGCGCGAGCACCGGCCACCAGACGAAAAGCCCGAAAACCATGAACGTCAGATGTTCGAGGATATGGACCGGCTCGTTCGACAGCGTCAGATCGTACAGCGCGGGAATGTGCCATAGGTAGATGTCGACGTTGAAGGCGACCATGGCTACAAAGGGGTGCACAAAAAAACGCACGAGTCCGGAAACGACCGGAGTTCGCATGATGGTCCGTGCCAGCCAGGCGGGCACCGCCAGCAGCATCAGTGGTGGCCACAGAGTGGCCAGCAACAGGTGCTGGACCATGTGGATGCTGAACAGGTAGGTATCGCTGATCTCGTCCATGGGCGAAAGCAGTGCCACCACCAGGGTGAGCTGGGCCAGCACGAAGGCGGTCACTTGTCCGCGAGTTGGCGGCGGTCCGAGCTGGTGACGCTCTCGAAGGGGGCCGACGGCATAGGCGTACGCGGCGGTGAGCGCCGCCATGCCGATCAATATGCTTGGTTGCCAGCTCCACTGTGTCAGCAGCGAAGAGGTGGATGGCGCAACCACATTCGATCCATTTCCCGAACATTGGGGCTTCGAACAATTCCATCATGCCACCCCGTGACGCGATGCAAGACGGGGACGATCGAATCGCACGATTTTGCTAATTCGGGACTAAAACGCTAGTCTGGTACCTGTGCCTCGAAAAAAGCATTCGACGCATGGAGGGGACGCTGCCGGGGTGAGCCGGGTGGCTCACGGGATAACGGTGGAGGAGTCTTCCATGCTGGAGCACTTTGGGTAGGTGGGGGTACTTGCTGCTAGCGGTAGTGGCAAGTGCCCAAGTTGCGCAGGCTCAGGCGGCGCCGAGTGCACAGCACGTCTCTGCTGCCAGTACGCAGGCTGTCGTGACCGCGAGCGCTCAGCCGGTTCCGACCGTGGAAATTCCATCCTCGACTTCGGTGGCCATACCGACGGTGACGATCCTTCATCGCGTCTCGACTCCGGTACCCAAAGCGAAGCACAAGGCCAAGCACAAGTCGCGGCCCTCGACCACGACCGCTGTCTCGGTGAATGGACAGTGGATCACCGCCTTCCTCACCTCGTACTGCCCCGGCTCCGCCGGCTGGCTGTCCTCCAGCGGACATTCCGTCTTTTACGGAATGCTGGCGAACAACTACTAT
>DHWR01000148.1:6036-6251 GCA_002413265.1 Chloroflexi bacterium UBA5177 | reverse complement strand
CTCTTTGGGCTCACCTTCGGCCTGGTTCGCGGCAACGCACTGGGCTGGGCGAGCTTCACGATCGTGGCTTCATTCGTCGCTGCAGTCGTTCTGCTCGCACTCTTCTTTGTGAGAGAGCGCTCCACCAGAGCGCCGATGCTTGACCTTCGGCTGTTTCGCGAAAGAGCGTTCAGCGTAGCGAACGCGTCCGGGTTCCTCATGAGCGCGGGGATGTT
>DHWR01000148.1:707-5792 GCA_002413265.1 Chloroflexi bacterium UBA5177 | reverse complement strand
CTCATGAGCGCGGGGATGTTCGGCTCCATCTTCCTGCTCACCCTCTACGTTCAGCAGGTTCTCGGCGCGTCTCCGCTGGAGGCCGGGCTGCGCACCATGCCGTGGACTGGAACAATCATGATCGTCGCGCCGGTCGCGGGCTTACTGGCAGGGCGTATCGGTTCACGTCCGGTGGTGGTCACCGGGCTGTCTCTTCAAGCGGCCGCCCTGATGTGGATAGCCGCCATCGCGGGGTGGCACACTCCCTACAACGATCTGCTGCTTCCTTTCGTACTCGGCGGAGTCGGAATGGGCCTCACCTTCGCGCCCCTTTCCGAGGCCGTTATGGGCTCCGTCACCGGCAACCGCCAAGGACAGGCTTCCGGCGCCTTCAACTCCATTCGAGAGCTTGGCGGAGTGTTCGGCGTCGCCGTGCTGGGAGCCGTCTTTCAGCACGTGGCCGCCACGCCGGCTCAGTTCCTCGATGGATTCCGGGCCGCGCTCGTCGGTGGCGCGTCCATCGTCGTGATTGGAGTCCTTGCATCGTTCCTGCTTCCAGCCGTCGAGCACCGCCGGTCGGAGGTGGAAAAAGTCGGCCGACTGGCCCTATCCGAGTCCCGGTAGCTAACTGGCGCGTAACGAAGCGGCCGTCCCGGGGACGGCCGCTTCTTCGGCTATCGTCTTGTCTCCGCCAGGTCGGTGGTTTCGGGGCGAAGCAAATCATCGAACAGGGCGGCGGTAGTGAACCAGCGCAGCATCTTTACAGCTTCCAAAACCCGTGATACGCTGTTTGAAGTCAACTCGCTGAACCGAGAGGAGGTGGTGCACTGATGAATCGGACAATTGCTGCCGTTCTGCCTGTCAGTGCCCGCCGGTCGGTTCACGTGGCTCACCTCTAGAGACCGCTCGAGCAGATCTTCGGTCGTTCCGGTCCCCGGCGCTTCATGCCGCCGGAACAGGGCGCTGACGACCGCGAGCAGGCCGCCGGTTCATCGATACGTCCGTCGCGCCTTGTCTATTTCCTCGCCTAGCAGACAGGAGGGTTTTCTATGCATGCCAATTCCAGTGCTCTGTCGCAGCCCACCTCAATTGATTTGTTCGTCCGCACCCAAGGAGAAAGCGTTGATTACCGAAGACCTAATCGACTCGTACGAAGACGAGTCAGATACCGATGACCCACTGGACCCATTCTTTGCCGAAGGCCTGATCACCAACGTCATCCGAACCGAAAAGAGCGGCAAGGAAGGGACGGTTTTTTGCTGCGAGGCCGGCGCCTCCACCGGGTACGACCTGCTTGCCGTGAAGCTGTACCGGCCTCGTCAGCAGCGAAACTTCAAGAACGACGCCGTGTACCGAGCCGGCCGCCCAATTCTGAACGGCCACGACGCCAGAGCGGTCAGGAAGAAGACCGAGTGGGGGCGCGAGTACGCCTTCGCGGTCTGGATCGGTCATGAGTTTGCCACTCTACAGGCTTTGAAGGAGCTTGGTGCGGACGTTCCCACGCCGCTCAAGCAGACTTCCAACGCCATCCTGATGGAGTTCATTGGGGACCGCGAGTCCGCGGCACCGATGCTAAGCCAGGTGAGGCTAGAGCCGGCGGAAGCCCGCCGCGTATTTGAAAGGCTGCTGTTCAACATCGAGCAGATGCTGGCCCACAACTACGTTCATGGCGACCTTTCCGCGTACAACGTTCTGTACTGGGACGGCAAAGCGACCATGATCGACTTTCCACAAACGGTCGATCCTCGCCTGAATACCCACGCCTTCGACTTGTTCAGTCGTGACGTCGATCGCGTGTGCCGCTACTTCTCACGGTACGGAATACTGTCCGACCCGGCTCGAATCGCTCGCTACCACTGGGGTCGCTTCCTCAGATCCGAGCTGTAGTGCCCGCAGACGAAATCGAGGCGGCTCTCCCTACGGAGAGCCGCCTCGCTCGCCACGTGACTGCCTCAGCCGATTAGTCATACGCCTCGTTCCCGTAACTGAATAAACCTGGCACAGAGGTTGCTCTTATCCGTCGACGGCCAACCCTGCCAAGCCTATCCCTGGAATCCGCGGGAGGAGAGCTGAATGTCGACGGAAGTTCGGCGGCCCTTCATCAATCGCAACCCCTGGCTCTTGCCGGTATTCCTGGTCGTTTTGATCGCAATAATCGCGGCGGCCGTCCTCGTTGCCCGTAGCCGTTCGACGTCGAGCTCGGCCACCGCTACTCCCACGGCTCCACCTAAAGTCGTAACTGCCACCCAAGCGGCCTTGACTCCCACTCCTGGCGGCCCTCCGACGCCGACGCTCGTCAGTACGTCAGGCGGCGCTACGCCATTGCCTCGTGCCACCCCCGTAGACACGGTCCCGGGACTGACGCTCGGGGAAATCACTCGCCCGGCCAGCGAGGTTGCCGCCCTTCAAGCCGGAGCCGACCGGGGTGACCCCCGCTACACCTATCACCTGGACCCAACGAAAACCGTCGAAGTCGACCTTGAGGCCTATGGCTTCGCTTCTGGACAGTACGTGATCACCAAGCCTTCACCTTCCGTGACCGTCACGCCCACGCCTCAGAAGTCTCCCGGTGGACGGCCGGTCATCAACTACCTCATCTCCTACTCAGGAAGAACCTACAGCGTTGCGGTTGCCCAAGTCGTGAAGGCAGGTCCGAAAGGCATTTGGGTCATCGTCACGATTCTTCCTTCGTAACGCGGGCTGGCCCATCGCTCGAATGCGAGAGTCCACAAGGCTGTTCTTGACAGATGACATTTCACGCTCGGTGCGCTAAAGTTGTCGCAGTTTCCAGTCAGCTTGAAAAGGACCGCACTCGTGAAGCGCCGGCATCTCCTCCTTGCAGCCTCTGCCGCGGCCCTTGCCGCGGCACTACCGATAGGCAGATCTCTGAGCTCAACTCAGGCAGCTTCGGGAGCACGGACCTGCTCCACCTCGCTGGCGCAGGTCCGCTTCATCCATCTAGGACTGCGCGTTGCGCCTCCCAAGAAAACCTATGGGAGGGGACGCGTGCGACAGAAGCTCGCCGCCAAGTACGCCCTTCGCACGCTCAAGCGTCAGAAAGCATCCCTCTGCTTCCGCGATGGCACCATACTCGACATTAACCAGCGAACCGATGCCGTCCTCGCCGATCCAGCGCACACGCTGGTGCGCCGTGGCGAGGTCGACGAGCACGTCATGCCTGGATCGAATCACGCTGTCCAAACCGCCGAGGCGGTGGCGAGCGCCATTGGGACCCAGTTCGACGTGCTGCGGCGCCCCGGCACCTCGACATTCGTCGTCGTGGAGGGCGCCGTACTCGTTCGATCGAAGCAAGGCAGCGTCATCGTCAAAACGGGCCAAGAAACGACTGTAAAAAAGGGTCAGGCTCCGACACCGCCTACCGCGGTGGATGCGCAGGCCGCCACAGCGTGGACCGGCTCCATCCCGCCTCCTGCCTCCCCCGTTCCGGAGAACATTGCACTCGATGCGAACGGCGGAGGGGTGGCAGGCTCATCCTCGAAAAACCCCACAGCTGGCCATGATCCCGTCTACGTCGTGGACGGAAACCTCAACACCAGCTGGGAGACCGACGCAGGAACGACGTCCGGGTGGGTAAGGATCAGCTTCGCGCACGACGCCAGCTACCTCTTGACCGCCGTCATGCTCGACTGCGCGGCGGCGGGCGGAGACCAGTCGCGGGATCTGAAAAGCTTTCAGATTTTTACATCTAACTCGATCATCCCAGATGCCTCGTTAGCCGCTTTTACAAAAGTGATGGAGGGCACCTGCCTCCAGGGCAACAGCGTTCAGCGCTTTGACTTCCCTGCTCCGGTCACGGCCCGCTACCTCGAATTGGTTGCCGAGTCGAATTATGGCAGTCCCGTCGCAACCGACGTGGCGGAGCTGATGGCGGTGGGTGAGCCAAAGCCCGTCGCACCTCCACCTACTCCAACCAGCCTCCCAGGACTTATACCCGGCGCGAAGGGGTACCAGTTCCAGAACCTCACCTTCCACGAAGACGTCATGGACAGCGACAGCCAGCTTGCGGCCAGTTGGGACTGGACTCTCTCTGGTCACGTCTGCGGTGATCCGTATGCCAACACCTGGTCCGGCAGCTCACGCACGGTGCTTCACTGGTCGAATCTTCCCACCCTGCCGACGCCGGAACCGGGGGCCACGCCGCTGCCCACGATCACAGTCCCGCAGGATAGCGACCAGACCGGTGCCGCTTCCTGGACCGTAAATCAGCAGGGACAGATTACGGGCACGAGCACGACCAGCGGAACCGGCACGCCAGTCATCTTTGCCATGCATTTCTTGCCCGGACCGCCCGCCACGGTCGAGCTCCATGTGGATTTAAGCGGCGACACATCAGGGACTGAGATCTGGTCCCCGGTTCAGCAGACCGTATCGGCCCCACTAACCGCCTACACCGGCTGCCCATGAAGACATCTATGGAAGTTCCTAGCCGGCCGAAACTGCCTCTAGTTGAGACGAAAGAATATCGAGGCCGTCCTCGAGAAGCTCATCACTGATGACGAACGGAACCAGCGTCCGTACGACGTTGTCGTACATCCCCGCCTTGATGATCAGCAGACCCTCGTCATGACACCGATGGATGATCTCGGAAGTCTCCGCAGCAGCAGGCTCCTTGCTCCCTCGGTCCCTTACCAGTTCCATTGCCACCATGGCGCCCGGGCCTCGCACATCCCCTATGAGCTGGAAGCGAGACTGCATTTCCGCGAAACGGCCTCGGATGTGCTCGCCAATCTCATTGGCACGTCGCAGAAGCGTTCCATCGGCGAACATGTCGAGCACCGCGAGAGCCGCGCGACATGCGAGCGGGTTGCCGCCGTAGGTGCCGCCGATGCCACCCGGTCCAGGTCCGTCCATCACCTCCGCCCGACCCACGACCGCTCCCAGGGGCATGCCGGCGGCTATCGATTTCGCCAGCACAAACAGGTCCGGCTCGACTCCGGCATGCTCCACGCCGAACATCTTCCCAGTGCGACCGTACCCCGTCTGCACCTCATCCGCGATAAGGACGATCCCCTCCCGCGTGCAGATCTCACGCAGCCGTCGCAGAAAGCCCGGGGGCGCCGCCACGAAGCCACCCTCGCCCTGCAC
>DHWR01000148.1:0-446 GCA_002413265.1 Chloroflexi bacterium UBA5177 | reverse complement strand
AGCATCCGCTCGATAGCGGAACCGTTCGTTACCTCCTCAGACGTATCGCGATATGCGTAGGGAAAATCCGCGTGATGAACATGCGGGTCGAAGGGACCAAAGCCGACCTTGTAAGGCTTGTCCTTGCCGGTGAGCGACATGCCCATAAAGGTCCGGCCGTGAAAGGCGTTTCGAAAAGAGACGATCTCAGTTCGCCCCGTGAAAGCTCGTGAGATCTTGACGGCATTCTCGACGGCCTCGGCCCCACTGTTCACCAGCATGGCCCTTTTCTCGAACTCTCCGGGAACCATCTCGCAAAGGCGTCGGGCAAGCTCCACGTATGGCTCGTAAATAGCCACTGAAAAACAGTTGTGGATCAGTTTTCCGGCCTGCTCGCGGATCGCCTCGACCACCGGCTCAGGCGTATGGCCGACGTTGAGGGTACCAATGCCGCCGGCGAAATCGAT
>DHWR01000187.1:7592-7816 GCA_002413265.1 Chloroflexi bacterium UBA5177 | reverse complement strand
AGCTCCGTTGCGAGGTCTGCGACGTCAGGCTGGTAGGTCGTTTTGGTGTTGTAGTGCGCGTCACAGTAGCTCAGGATCGCCTTGAAGTCCGTTTCCTCTCCCGACTTCCAATCGCCGAAGAAGGTAACGGGCATGGGAGAGTGAGCTGTGGCGCGAGACGAGTGAGCCGACGCGGACGCGAAGGGCATTCCGCAAAATGCCACGGTTCCAATCACGACCAGAAA
>DHWR01000187.1:7103-7265 GCA_002413265.1 Chloroflexi bacterium UBA5177 | reverse complement strand
CGGAGCCAGCTTCAGGGCGGCGGGGCTCGTTCCCGTCCACGCTCGGCAACCGGCAAAAGCCAGCCGGCAGGCGCCACCTCCCCAAACGGATCGTTTCGAATCCGCTGGATGCGTGACCGTCTCGCCCCATTTGGGTTCGCGATTGGCACTAGGCGCCCCTTA
>DHWR01000187.1:0-6818 GCA_002413265.1 Chloroflexi bacterium UBA5177 | reverse complement strand
TGCGCGAGTATCCCGTCGCCGAGGCTGCGTCTTCGTACGTTGAAGGTAGCACCGAGCGGCTCGAAGCGTCAAAACCGCAGTAACACTCCTGGAGCCTCGGGCCCGGGATCGACTCATTGCGTGTCAGACGCACTCCAGTTTCCAAACGGGCCGCACTACATAGCACGTTTGTCCTAATTTGAGGCATAATAATGCGAGCCGGAGGTAGACGTGCCGAAATTTACCGTTCACGAGACGCAGTGCAAAAGCCTGATAAACCGCGTCAAGGGCATGCCCTTCAACTGGAGCATCAACCCGTACCGCGGTTGCCGGCACGCTTGCGTCTACTGTTACGCGCGTCCGACCCATGAGTACCTCGGCAAGAACGGCTCGGAGGAATTTCAAGAGGTCATCTTTGCGAAGGTCAATGGACCCGAGGTGGTGCGCCACGAGCTCGCGAAACGATCCTGGAGCCGAGACCTCGTGGTAGTCGGCACCGCCACGGATCCATACCAACAGGCGGAATCTCGCTATCAGCTTACGCGCGGCATCCTCGAAGCCTTCCGAGATTTTCGCAATCCGGTGAGCATTACCACCAAGTCCCCAATGGTGCTGAGGGACGTCGACGTGCTCTCCGAACTGGCCAAACACGCCGAAGTAACAGTTCATTTCACGGTCACTACGATGGATGAGTCACTGTGGCGAGCTATTGAACCCACCACGGCCAAGCCGCACAAGCGCCTCGAGGCCATGCAGGTGCTGCGGCAGCACGGCATCCGCTCGGGCGTTTTTCTTAGCCCCGTGCTACCAGGTCTCACAGACGACGAGGCGCACCTCGAAGCAGTCATCAAAGGGGCAGCCGACCACGGCGCGCAGTTTGTTTTTTCTAACGTGCTCCGACTCGGGCCGGGCATAAGTGAATACTATCTGCCCTTTATCGAGAGGGAGTTCCCGCACCTGAAAGACCGTTATGCCGAAATGTACCGTCGTAACTCTGCTCCGTCGGCGTACTCGGACAAGATTGCCGCCAGAGTGAGGAACCTGAAGGAGCAGCACGGCATGATTGACGAGCCCGCCCACGCGAAGTACGAACGGAAGCACCCGCCCCTGCAGATGACTCTTATCGGGTAGGCAGCCCCGGTTGATGGGCGCGGCTAACCGAACAAGCGAGAGGGAGCAGTCCAAAGCAGTGTCCTAGGATGGGATGAGGCTTTCACGCTGGTGGTTGAGCGTTTTAGTGCTCGGCCATACAGCCTGGTTAAGAGGGGTGGTGCGTGAAACTCGGGGTCGTTTTCCCGCAATCGGAGATCTCCAGTGACGCCGGTGCCGTCAGAGAGTTTGCCCAGGCAGCCGACGCGCTCGGATATACGCACCTGCTGGCATTCGACCACGTGATTGGTGCGGACAGGAGTACTAGACCCGACTGGAACGGGCCGTACGATGTGAACTCGCTCTTTCACGAGGTTTTTGTACTCTTCGGTTTTCTCGCCGGCCTCACCACGCACCTCGAGCTCACGACGGGCATACTCATCCTTCCGCAGCGGCAGACCGTGCTTGTGGCGAAGCAGGCGGCGGAGATAGATGTGCTCACCAATGGAAGGCTGAGGCTCGGTGTGGGCATCGGTTGGAATCCGGTTGAGTACGAGGCACTTAATGAGAATTTTAGTGATCGAGGCCGGCGAAGCGCGGAGCAAGTGGAGCTGCTAAAGCTCTTGTGGACGGAGCAGAGCGTGACGTTCGCGGGCCGGTGGCATCACGTGGATGCCGCAGGGATCAAGCCGCTGCCGGTCCAGAGACCCATTCCTGTCTGGTTTGGCGGATATCAGAACGCGACGATGCAGAGAATCGCCCGCCTTGGCAACGGATGGATCTGCACCTCGCCTCCAAACGACCGAGTCCGAGAGATTCGCGGGGTCCTGGCTCATGAGCTGGAGCGGGCAAGACGAGACCCGTCTACGGTGGGAATCGAGGGCCAGATGCGACTATCCTCCGGCCCTGAAGAGTGCCAACGCGTGGCGAACGAGTGGAAGGCACTCGGAGCCACGCACATCTCTCTGAACACCATGAACGCCGGCCTTACGTCGCCTCAGGATCACATAGACGCAATTCGCGTCTTCAAGAGCGAGGTAGAGATCTAGCCGTGCCCTAGGGGTGCTCGGGTTGGCCGTAAAGCGCGACGAGGCCGGCGCCGAGATCGTTGCGCCACGACGTGTAGTTGTGACCGGCATTGAGCTCCCGGTATGTCACGGGGTAACCCTTGTCTCGCAGTAGTCGGTGCATCTCGCGATTGGAGTCCAGCAAGGGCTCGAACCTTCCTACGTCCAGGTAGACGGATACCGGTCTGCCCACGTCTCGGCCAATTAGCTCACGAATGAGCGCGGGCTTGGCCGGCAGGTCGGGTAGGAAGGCTCCGGACTGCGAAAGCACCCGACCAAAAACCTCCGGTAAGCGCACACCCCCGTAGAGGGCCATCAGTCCGCCCATCGATGCTCCGCAGACACCGTGAATCCCTGGCTCGGCGTCCACGTCGACCAAATTCAGATGTTCCGCTGCGAGAGGCAGAACGTGCGAAACGAGAAAGGCCAGGTGCGCGTCGCTGCACAAGTACTCCACGAACCGCGCCTGGCGCGCATGATTCACAAAGGCAGCGGCGAGTGGACGGATCTGGCGCTCGTGGATGAGATTGTCAAGGATCTGCGGGAGCCGGGCACGACGTAGATAGTCGTCACCGTCGAAAACGATGAGAAGTGGGCAAGCCTCGTCGCTCGGTGGATGGTAGAGGTGAACCGTCCGCTTACCGCCAACAATCAGATGGTCGCTATACAGCTCATATCGCGTGACCTTCCCGTGCGGGACGCGCGCGACGTTGCGCGTTAGCCATGTGTCCTCCCACGCAGGCATGTGGAAATAGTTGTGCCTGCCTCCCAGTCCATTGGGCATAGTTCGGGAATTGAATGGGTCCAGCGAGATGCCGTCTCCCTGCCGGAAGAGGTATTCGACATATGCGTCAACCGGCAGCGTCAAGGATGCCAGCCAGGTGTCCGATCCAGCCGGCTCGAACTCGAGCGGCTCGCCGTCCCAACCTCCCCAGTTATTGAAGTCTCCGACGACGACCGGTGGCTGGTCGCCGCGATAAACGAACGTGGCGCGGTTCCCATCGACGAAGGGCGCCTGTTCCGACGAGACTCGCTCGAGGAGCTCGGTCAAGACGTGGTGCTCGCTTCGTCGACGATCACCGGTACCATCTGTATGGCATTGCAGGCGTAGCCAAGCTGGTTCCAGGTGGACTCCCGCGGCTGCACAGTGCCTTGGGTGTCTGTCGCACGACTCTGAAGCTCTGTGGAACCGCACGCACGTAGCTCCCAGGTGCATTGCCAGGATCTCCAGGCGTGCGCTTGCCGAGGGCTAGTCCATTCAGCCTGCCGCCACGTATCTCCGCCATCGGCGCTCACCTCCACTTGCAGCAGACCGTTTCCCGACCAGGCGAACCCGCGAATGACGTGAGATCCAGTCTGGAGCCGCTGGTGACGGCCTGGAGATACGATAACGGATCGCACTGCTGCATCCGTAAGCTGAACAGGAGGATCGAAGCTGTCGCCGATCATGACATAGCGCTCTACTTGAAAGAAGCCGCGGAAGCTTTCGGCGGCGACACGAATTTCGGACAGCCACTTGACCGAAGCCATACCGTACCAGTCCGGCACGACGAGCCTCACCGGGAAGCCATGCGCTACGGGTAGGGGTTCACCGTTCATCCGATAGGCGAGCAGCGTGTCGCGGTGCATCGCCTTGTCTATGGGCAGCGAGCGTGCAAATGGAACCTCTTCCCCTGCCTCACCGACCGGGCCCCGATCCCGGCCCTCAAAAACAACCTCGCTTGCTGACGGCCTGACCCCAGCCTTATCGAGCAGTGCATGGAGCGGCACTCCGGTCCATTCGGCGGTGCTGACAGCCCCGTATTGCCATGGCTCCCCTTCCGGAGCCGGCTGCATGGCTTTCCGGCCGTTACCCGCGCATTCTGTCGTCACGAGAAGGGATGTGCTGGGCATGGCCATGAGGTCCAGGTAGCTAAGGGACATTTCTTTGGCAACCTCGCCTGAAAGGGTGAGACGCCAGGTATCCGAGTCGACTTCGGGAATCCGGAAACGATTGCGCATGAAAAAGAGCCGATTGGGAGTAACTATGCCGTCATGCAGGTCAAGACGAGTCTCCGCGTTCAAGGGATCAGTGGTAACCACAACGAGGCGAGGATCCCACCACTGCTTGCGACCGACGGCTACTGAACTCCCCACTGGGCGATGGTCGACGAGCTGATGGAGAAGTTCGCTATTCGACCATTGTCAATCGCGACGAACGGGTGATAGTACAGCGGAATCCAGTCAGCGTTCTTGTTCACTTGAACCTGGAGCGCCGGTTGAATGTCGAGATGAAGACTTCCGAGATGTTGCTGGATCAGTCCAAGATCGGTTGGAGGTGCATAGGTGAAATCGGTTTTGCCGGTCACCAGGGTTCCGTAGACGTTCGTCTCATCCGGCACGTACCGCATGACCAGATGAGCGATCGCGGCGCCGCAGGACAACGTGCTGTAGAACCGCATGGGCCGCAGCTCGATGTACTTGCCCTTGACGACCTTGGCTACTTGATATGGACCGTTCGTGGGATAGTGCGAACTAAGGAAATTGAAACTCTTATCCAGCCCGATCTTCCGAGCAGCAGCTTTAGCATCACCGCGTTTCCACCCACCGGGCCACGAAGTTGGCCAGAGAGTCGGGAGCGCCTCGGCGGCGAACGGCGCAAAGGGGCGGTTCAGGTGGAAAACGGCAGTGTACGGGCCTCGGGTGTCAACGCCATGAATGACGTTGCAGGTCCCGAGGCAGTTCGGCCCGCTGGCAGGCAGCTTGTCCACCTTCAAGCCAAATTTGATGTTTGCCGAAGTGATCTGCGAGCCGTTTGACCAGCGAAGGCCGACTCGAAGATGAATGATTACGGTTTTTCCCCCGTCCCGCACTCCTCCATTGGCGCGAGTCGGGATCTGAGAGGCCATGACCGGCACCAGCTTCCCATTCTTGTCCCAGTCGAAAAGATCGTCAAACATTGCCGGGAGAAGTACGAAATCCTCGCCCGAGTAACGATAGGGACTGAGATTGCCGGGGAAGCGCCAGTACGGGAAGCTCACGGTTCCCGTCGCGACGTTGCGCTTGGTGCACCGAACAGGGATCGCGTGGTGCGCCGCGGCACGAACAGGGGCTGCGCTGAGCAGGCCGGACCCCATAATGGCAAGCGCGCATAAAACGCTAACGGGGCCATATTCACGTTGCAACGCATTCCCCTCCGTCGTGCTATTCAGCCGTTCCCGGTCGCTGCGAAACATAACAGGACAGCGCACAAACGTCAAATGAAATGGCTCACAGTTTGCAAGGCACACAAGGCTGGATCCCGCTTGGGCCGAATGCGGCAGTCTGACGGAAGACGGGTGAAACGATGAGCTCCTTCCGTGACATGCCATGGACCGAAAGCGACTCCGAGCATTTCATTGAGGTCGGAGCGATCCATACCCCCTCCCGGAGCGAGATTGGGGATGTCATTCTCGATCTGATCCCGGCAGAGGCGGACGAACCGTTTCAGGTTGTCGAGCTCGGTGTGGGAAGCGGCTGGCTAAGCGAAGCGATTTTGAATCGGTTCCAGAGGGCCCGAGTGATCGCGCTGGACGGTTCGCCTGCCATGTTGAAGGAGAGCGGGCGCCGGCTCGACCGCTTTCCAGGGCGGGTCGAACTTCGGCAGTTTCGCCTCGAGGATGCCGATTGGATCAGCGGTCTCCCCAGCGAATTGAGATGCGTTGTGAGCTGCCTGGCTGTTCACCATCTCGATGGTCCTGCAAAGCACCGCCTGTACCACGATGTGTATCAACGTCTGGGCATACCCGGCGCCGTGATCATCGCGGATCTGGTAGCTCCCAGAAGCAAGAGAGAACGACGGATACTGGCGAAACAGTGGAACGACGAAGTGCGAAGACAGTCCGAGGCATTCACGGGTTCCCTCGAGGTTTATCAAGCGTTCGTCGACGATCATTCGAATTGGTACGAACACCCCGATCCGGCTGACATGCCTTCGACGATTCAAGAGCACATCGAATGGCTCGAAGCCGCCGGGTTCAGCACGCCAAATGTCTTCTGGATGCGGGCTGGGCACGCGATATATGGGGGATTCAAGGAGGACTCCTCACGATGACCCTAAGGGGACTAGCTAGTCACACCTTCTTCACTGCGGTACGATTGTCCAGAAGAGGCAGAGAGTATCCTCAGCCGGCGCTTCGTCATTTGGTTTGAGCGGACGGAGGAGAGCTTGATCGAGGCGGATGCGGCGATTTCAGGCGGAGCCGGCTTCATCGGCTATCACCTCTGCGCCTCCCTGCTCGATCGCGGGTTGAGCCTCGTCTGCCTCGACAACTTGTCGACCGGCAGCGTGCAAAATGCCCAGGATCTCGCTCAGCGGCCGGGCTTCACGTTCGTCGAATGCGACGTGACTGATGATCTGTGTGAAGAGCTGTCGGTCCGCTTTGTGTACCACCTGGCGAGTCCGGCGTCGGTCCCCGGGTACCTCTCCCGGCCCCTGGAAACCCTGCTCGTCAACAGCTCCGGCACGATGCGCATGCTCGCTCTGGCCCAACAATGCCGCGCGCAGTTTCTCTTTTCGTCAACCTCAGAGATCTACGGCGATCCTCTCGTGCACCCGCAATCCGAGTCTTATTGGGGAAACGTCAATCCGGTGGGGATTCGTGCCTGCTATGACGAAGGGAAGCGTTTCGGCGAAGCGGCAACCATGGAGTACGTCCGCAGCAG
>DHWR01000112.1 GCA_002413265.1 Chloroflexi bacterium UBA5177 | reverse complement strand
ACCAGATATCCGGTCGGAAGCGAAAACGGCGTGAGCGGGGCCACGAGCCATGCCAGGGGTGGGGGCGTCACGTAGTTGTGCATTGAATCGATCACACTCCCCACCGGACTGAAGCTTGCTGATAGCTGTCGCTCCAGATCGAGGTCGTAGATGTGAGACCAGCCGTGGGTTAGCCCTATCTTGGCCGCCACATAGTTGAGGCGAAAGTCTTCCTCGTACGGATCCGAGACGAAGTGATCGACCCAGCGCACCACTCCGAAAACGACGGTTATCGCAGCCGTCAGCGCAGCTGCGGACAACCACAACGGAGGCAGTCGATCTTGGGCCGGCCCAGATCGCAGCTCTGCCATCACGCGCGATAGTAAACGGGTACGCCCCGCTTTACCGGTCGACAGGCCTCTGCGCCAGCGCCATGATCGAGACTCCAAAAGGAATGTTGAACCGGGTGAGGATGTATCGCTCGGAACCGAAAACAGCGCTGAGCAGGGCATTCAGGGGCCGCGGCGCCGGAAAGGCGAAGTCCGACGGAGGGTTCGCTGGGCCAGGTAGCATGTGGCGAATCAGCCGGATCGCCGCGATGGCTGGGAAAAGAATTGCGTTCATGTAGGTCAGTCTCTGCACGTCGAAGCCGGCAGATTGCAGGCGCTCGCGCACCTCAGAAGCCACGTACCGGCGCTTGTGAAGGTTGATCTCGTCCTGACGGCCCCACAAGAACCTGTAGGCGGGCACGGCCATCAGCAGTCGCCCTCCCGGCCGGAGGACCCTTCTCACCTCCCGTAAAGCACCGAGATCGTCGTCGATGTGCTCGATCACATCGAGGGCGGTGACGAGCTCAAAGGTCTCATCGTCAAAGGGAAGACTGCCGGCGGCGGACTGCGACACCTGCTTCAAGCCCCGATCGTGGCAATACCCGACCGCTTCTGGGTCGATGTCGACGCCCTCCGCGTTGCCGAACCGGGCCAGGTACGTCAGCATGGTCCCGGTTCCGCATCCGACATCGAGGATGCGGCGCCCACCTGCCGTGGCCCCGCCCATGTACCGGCTGAGGATCGAGAGAAAGATGCGCCGGCGCGCGATGAACCACCAGTGGACATCCTCCACCTGGTTGTATTCCCGGTAGAACTCTCGCTTCAGATCAGTCGCGAGCCGGGATGAACTCGCTCACGCTTGACCTCGACAATTCGTCCGCGCGGAGGCGATCCATCTCGCCCCGAGTCGGGAAGTAGATACGCCGCCACATCGTGAAGATGGTGGCGAGAGTCCTCGGGATGTCGGATGGCCTGACCGACGTTTCGCCGGCGGTGCGTGGGTAGTGGCGGACGCCCTTCTCTGCAATCCTGAAGTTCCAGCGCCGAGCCTTGGCCAGCAGCTCGGTGTTCACAAAGAAGTTGTTGCACTCGATCGTGACTTTCTGCACCAACTCCCGCCTCATGAGCTTGAAAGCGCAATCAACATCGCGTACACGAAGGCCGAACAACACACCCACCAGGCGGTTGTAGAGCCACGAGAGGATGCAGCGCATAACCGGGTCGTATCGATAAACACGGAAACCGGTCACCATGTCGTGGTCGGCCATCATGGGGATGAAGTACTCGAGCTCCGAGATGTCGAACTGGTTGTCGGAATCGGTGAAGAAGACGAGTCCAAAGCGAGAATGCCTGAAGCCGGTGCGCAGGGCTGCCCCGTACCCCAGGTTGACTTCGTGTGTCACCAAACGCACGCGCGGGTAGTGCAGGCGGGCGAGGATCTCGACCGCCTGGCCCATGCCATCCTGACTGCCGTCATCGACCACGATGACCTCATGGCGGGGCGACAATCGCTCAGCCACCGCGAGTGACTTCTCGACCGCGGCGCGGATGTTGGCGACCTCGTTTCGCGCCGGGAGCACGATCGAGATTCCCTCGATTTCAGGAACGACAAGGGGCACCGGCGCGGCGGACACTGGCCCAGTATATGGGCGGGATTCGCGGGGAGATCCACGGCCAGGGCCCACCGGTTCAAATGGCACACGTGTCCAATTTCCACGCCCGCCGGAACCAGGGCCTCAAGTTCGGCGCCAACTGGGGTAAGGGTCGAGCGGGAGACGGGACTCGAGTCTCTGAGTACCACGGCAGGCATCGAGTTCGTGCGCTGGCCCGTTGCCACCCGGTTCGCATCGACCGGCTCTCGGCGATACCAGCCTTCTCTTCGGCTCAGCCGCACCCGGCCAGCGGGGCGCCTGCCCGTCGCCAGGCGGAGAGATCATGTCGCCCTCGGCGAAGACGCACGGCGATGCATGCAACCACACGACCACTACCGGACCACTCAGTCTTGTTGGTGCCGGCGGACTTGCTTAGCGGTCGTGCCCCCCATCAGAGTCCTGCCGGCGCTCCCCGACCTGCCGGAACGGAAGCCGATATCGCCTGGTCTTGCGTGCGGTGCCTTCCTGTTCCACGACCGCTGCCTCGGTCATCTGCCGGAGGTGATAGCGGATCGTCCGCTCCGGAACCTGCAGCCGGCGAGCGATATCCGGCGTGGACACGACCCCGTGGACCTCGAGCAGACCGAAGATCTTTTTCTGGAGTTCCGGCAGCTGGGAAGCCTGCCGCATAACGTCGAGCCGGGCCTGGAGGTTCTGCTGCTGAGCCAGGACCGCGGCCGTGAAGAAGTCGAGCCATTCCCGATAGTCGGATGGATCACCGGGTGCTTTCAGCTGAGACGCGCGCAAGCTCCGGTAGTAAGCCGCCTTGTTGTCCTCTATCACCTTCTCCATCGACGCATACGGCACGTAGCCGTAGCCGTGCTTGAGCATCAGGAGGGTTGTGATCGCGCGCGATAGCCGCCCGTTGCCATCCTGAAATGGGTGGATGGCCAGAAACCACATCACGAAGTCGGCAATCACAACGAGCTTCGGATTCTCCGGGTCTGCCAGAGCCGCCCGGGTTTCATCGAGCAGCCTTGGCATCCAGAAACGGGTGTTGGCCGGGGACGCTGTTTGGAAGAGAATGCGCGGCGGACGGCCGTCGTCGTAAACCTCGGCCACATCGTTTCCGGCGCTCTTGTAGTCGCCCCGGTGTCGGGAGTCTTTCTCGCTGTGCGCTAGGAGGATCTGGTGCAGCTGCTTGATCCAGTTCTCGGTCAGCTGAATCTGGTCGTGGGCGTCGAAGATCTTGGTCAGCAGCTCGCCGTAGCCCTTGACCTCGGCTTCGTCCCGCGAGCGGAAGGGGTTAACCGACATCCCGTCCAGAACCTTCTCGACCTCGGCGTCCGAGAGCATCGCGCCCTCGATGCGCGTCGATGATCCTGCCGACTCGATCGTTGCGACCCGCTTGAGTTGTTGGAGCGAGTCAGGGCTGAGCTCGACCAGCCGGGCGAAGCGCCCATTGAACTCACCGATCTCGTGAAGGCGCTGGACAATTCGGGGCTGTAGGCTCGGAACTACGATCCTCGGCTCGGGCGCCTGCCACGGCAGCCTCTCCTTCTTATCTGCGAAGGTCTCTTCGCTCACCTCAAGAACCTCCCATATATCGGCAAGATAACGGCAAGTCATCGGCAATCGGCAAGATACCGGCAACGCATCGGCAAAGGGGCCACGAATCCAGTCCAGGCACCAAGTCCAGGAATCTCGCTGGCGATTCACTGGAACCCAGTCGCTCTGCCCGAGGGAGCTACGCCGGCAGGGA
>DHWR01000137.1:12627-20684 GCA_002413265.1 Chloroflexi bacterium UBA5177 | reverse complement strand
AACGTCCACCAGACACAGAAACCCCGGGATCTCTCCCGGCGGCTCGTCTGTAGCCTACCAAATTCCCTCTCCAATCATCAACACCTCCCGCGCTCGAAATTTCGTTCCGTCACGCCGCAAGCTTCAACCTGGGCATGACTCACCTAGCCGGCAGTTGCTGGGTCACCTACTTTCGACCCGTCCAATCGTTGCTGCCATGCGAAGAGCGCCCTCTAGAATGCGCACGACATCCCCGGTAAGAGGAATTGCATGGCGAAGTTCGTAATCCAGGGTGGCCGGCCACTAAATGGCGCAATCGAGGTCGCGGCCAACAAAAACGCGGTCCTGCCCATGATGGCGGCATGCCTGCTCACCGACGAAGACTGCTTTTTAGACAACGTGCCCGCCATCGCGGATGTAGACACCATGGCCGAGATCCTCAGGGAGCTGGGGGCGCAGGTAGAGCTTCAACTGGATTCCCGCATGCGCATCAATTGTTCAGGCGTGGGGTCCTACCGCCCCTCCGAGCCACTAGTCGAGCGGCTTCGAGCCTCGATCGTCCTCATGGGTCCACTTCTCGCTCGTCTTGGCAAGGCGGAGATGCACCATCCGGGCGGCGACGCCATTGGTACTAGATCGATTGACACTCATATCACGGCGCTTCAAGAGATGGGGGCCAGCTTTCAGGTAGAAGACAACTTTTACGTCGCGTCAATTCAGCCCAATGGCGACGATCACTATGTGTTCCTTGATGAGGCGTCAGTGACAGCCACGGAGAATGCGATGCTTCTGGCTGCTCGCCGGCCGGGTCGCACGACAATCGCGAATGCCGCCAGCGAGCCTCACATCACGAATCTGGGGGACATGCTCGAGAGCATGGGTGTGCGCATCGAAGGACGAGGGAGCAACATTCTTCACATTCGCGGGCAGAATTGCTTGACCGGAGCGCGTGCCGCAGTATGGCCGGACCACGTAGAGGTCGGAACCTTCGCCGCTCTCGCGGCGGCCTGCCACGGAACCGTCGAGATCCGCAATGTGGTGCCGGTTCATCTGGACATGATTCTCCTCGTGCTGCATCGTATGGGCGTCGATTTCCTGCTCACCGACGACGCACTCATTGTCCGCCCCTCGACGCTGACCTCCATCTCCAAAATCCAGACCGGCGTCTGGCCCGCCTTCCCCACCGACTTGGCGTCCATCTTCATCGTTCTCGCCACGCAGGCGAACGGGATGACGCTCGTGCACGACTGGATGTATGAGGGCCGAATGTTCTTCGTGGACAAGCTTGTTCAGATGGGAGCGCGCATCGTCCTGGCCGATCCGCACCGCGCCGTAGTTTCAGGGCCCTCTTCGCTCCGCGGGCGAGAGTTTGTCAGCCCGGACATTCGCGCTGGGATCGCGCTCGTGATGGGAGCGCTGATCGCCGAAGGCGAAAGTGAGATTGAGCACATTGAGCTCATCGATCGCGGTTACGAGCGCATCGACGAGCGTCTTCGCTCGCTGGGAGCAGACATAGTTCGCGTCTGCTAATCCAATGTCGTCGCGGCTACGTACCAACTATCAGCAAGGCTCGTAGCATGTCCCCGACCGAAAGCACTCGACCGGAATAGACGCTTTCGACCAATAAGTATATGGACGTATTTCGCGAATTTATGTAAAATCGTGTTGCAATTACACCGTTTCGGCGTTGTAACACATGGATGCAGACAACTGAATAGGGAAGGCTCGGGCTCAGCACGCACAATGAGACTTCCCCACAAGCGCGCGGGGCGACCCGCGCGTTTTGCTTTGCCGCTCCCAACTAACAGTCGGGGGGGGTTAAGATAAGCCGCGAGGAGGCGCCATGCAACCGCAGGTCAAGCTTGCAGTTCTTTGCGACTATGCTCTGACGAGCCAGGACGGGAAACTGAGCGTTCTGGGAATCTTCAGCCAGATGAATCTCGGGCAGATCCCTGGAGCATCTCCTCCATTTTTTGTGGTTGTGGTCCTGACCCTCGACCGCGGCAAGTTTCCTGTTCGCTTCGGACTGGCGGACCCTTCGGGTCAGCCGGTGCTTCCTGAGGAACCGCCTCCGTTTGACGTGCAGGTCGACATGCCGGGCACCGACACAAATCTCGTGCTGCAGTTCAACAACCTGCCGCTGAACCGTCCGGGCATTTATCAGATTCAGATGTTTCTCGCAGGACGACTGATTCACTCGATACCGTTGAGCGTCCAGGCGAGCTCCAGCGAGCAGCTGGGTCAGCTGCGACCGACCTACGAGAGCTAGACGAACCTGGAACGAAGGTAGGCCAGAACATCGTTCCGGCTCCCCTCGGTCAGCGTGAGCAGCTCGACATTCCGATGTGCTTTGATTCTGTCCGCGTACGGATTGCGCCCAATCATGATGGTGCCCAACATCGGGTGACCCGCGCGCACGGCTTCAAAGACCGCCTGTCGAAAATTCTTGGACTGTAGCTGCATGCGTCCGATCTCGTCCGCGACCATAACGTGCCCGCGCTCCATGGCGCTCCGGACAGCCGCCACGCCAACCCGCTCCAGCTCCTCGAGGTTCACTCCGTACTTGGAGACCTGAACCGGACCCGCGTGTTCGCTCGAAGCGAGCAACCCAACGTCCCCATCGAGCGTCACAATTCGGAAGCCCTCGCGGACTCCGCTATCCTGCAGGTCCTCGGTATAGAAACCGGCTGCTCGCATTCTCATCGTGCTGACGACCTGTCGAATCAGCGTTGTTTTTCCGATTCCCGGCTTGCCCATCACCAGGTATGCTGTCTTCATGCGTCAGACTGCCAATCGGTCTCCATGGTCGCCTCTCAGTGTCACGATTATCACTATATTTCTCCCGGTAGGCGGCATAATTTTGACCGTTCGGAACATGCAGCGCCTTGGCGTGCTGGACCAGACGCAGGCATGGCGCATGAGCGTCAGCGCCATTCTGATTTCGGCTGTGGGTTTGGGGATTATCTTCGGTCTGGCTCCTAAGAACTCCAATGGTTTTCCCATAGTCGATAACAGCTCGAGCTATGCCCTCTCCATTGCCGCCGCCTTCGTCTGCTACCTGGCCCAGCGAGAGCCTTTTAAAGAATGGCGCCTACGAAATGCGGACGCTCGAAGTGGACCATGGCTCAGGGCGATCGCCGTGGGTCTCCTATACACGGTCTTGGCGGGTTTGCTTTCGGCTCCCGTCTGGTTTCTCTCCCAATCGGTCCTTCACACCTCTATGGAAGCGCTCGCGCGATGACCCTTCATCTGACCTCAGGCATCGACGTCATCGAGATAGATCGGATAGAGCAGGCGCTTGAGCGGTGGGGAGGGCGGTTCCTGAATCGCATCTACACCGAACGCGAGATTGCTTACTGCCGGGGACGAGCACAGAGTCTCGCCGGGCGGTTCGCGGCCAAGGAAGCCACCTCGAAGGCTCTCGGGGTGGGCATTCGTCGCCTGCGCTGGAGAGATATCGAGATATTGCCGGATCGCATGGGAAAGCCTCACCTCCATTTGCATGGGGGCGCGTCCGATGCCGCGCAAAGGCGGCAGCTCGATCGCTTTGAAGTCAGCATCACGCATTCGCGCACCGACGCTATTGCCATCGTGAATGCGTGGGGGGACGGCCAATCATCCGAGTCGTGACGTCAGCTCAGATGCGTGACCTAGAACAAGCGTCGTTCAAGCGCGGCATCACCGTCGACGATTTGATGCAGCGCGCTGGAGCCGCAGTCGCTGAAGCGGCTTCAGCCCTAGGGCGACCCGTGCTCGTTCTGGTTGGCCCGGGCAACAATGGCGGGGACGGCGTGGTTGCTGCCCAGGCACTGCACGAGTCAGGCCTTGAGGCGTCGCTCTACACCTTCAAGAGGGACCGCGAAGAGCCCTTCGCCGGGACGGTTTTTTCGGCTGACGAAGACCCGGCTCGTGACATTCTTCGCTCGGTCTGCTCCTCCAGTGGTGTGTTCGTCGATGCCCTACTGGGAACGGGACAGAACCGTCCGCCGGATGAAGACCTTTCGAGCATATTGACGGTCGTGAACGAGTCTCGCGGCACCGCAACTCTCAGAATCGCAGTGGATGTACCTACCGGAATAGATGCCGACTCGGGCGAAGTGCTCGGCATCTGCTTCGAGGCCGACCGCACCATTTGCATGGCGGCCGCCAAGCTCGGCGTGGTTTCGTATCCGGGAGCCGCGCACGCAGGCGAAGTCACCGTCGCCAACATCGGCATTCCAGAAGATCTGCTGGAAGAAATTCGAGTCTCGACACCTGAGCCTTCTGACATCTCTGGACTTCTGCCCGTGCGGGATCCGGACTCCAACAAGGGATCCAGTGGACGCCTCGAGCTAATCGCCGGGTCCCGGGATTTTAGCGGAGCGCCGGTGATGTGCTCGATGGCCGCATACCGCGCCGGCGCAGGGCTCGTGGAAATCGCGACTCCCAGATCCGTGCACCATATTGTCGCTGCGCACGTCGTCGAACCGGTGTTCCGCCCCTTGGCCGAAGTGGACGGCTCTGTCGGCTCCGATGCGCTGGATTCCGTCGAAGATGCCTTCAGCAAAGCGAAAGCTTGCGTGGTCGGGCCGGGACTGGGATTGACTGACGCGACCGTCTCCTTCATGCGGGGACTCCTCGCACTCATAAAGAAACGCGAGATTCCTTGCCTGATCGATGCGGACGGTCTCAATGCTCTGGCTAAGATCGACCGTTGGTGGGAGCTGGGAACAAACAACCTGGTGCTCACGCCACATCCGGGCGAGATGTCGAGGCTCGCCGGCAGATCGATAAGAGAGATTCAACAAGATCGACTGTCGACCGCCCGCGAGCACGCGGAGAAGTGGAATGCCACGGTAGTGCTCAAGGGCGCCGGCACTGTCATCGCCTCTCCCGCCGGCGAGGCCGTCATTAACTCCACAGGCGGTCCCAACCTCGCCACGGCCGGTACCGGCGACGTTCTCTCCGGCGTCATCGGCGCATTACTCGTTCAGGGGTTGTCGCCTTTTCACGCCTCGGTCTGCGGAGTCTATCTCCACGGCCGCGCCGGCGATCTGCTGAGAGCAGAGATCGGAGACATTGGTACCCTGGCTAGCGACCTGATCGATGCTCTGCCTGAGGCCCGACTCTCGATTTTGGAGCAAGCCGAGGTGACGACGTGAACGTGCGCGATGTCATGACCGTGGATCTTCCATCAGTTGCCAGTAGCGATTCGGTGGCGGAAGTGGCCAGGCGTCTTCTCAACAGGCACCTGCCCGCCCTGCCCGTGATCGACCAAGGCAAGCTGACCGGCATCGTTCTGTCAAATGACCTCGTCGCGCGACATGCCCGGTTGCACGTTCCCTTTTACCTCGGATTGCTCGGAGCGTCGATCCCATTCCAGTCGCGTCGCGAGGACCAAGAGATCCGTCACGCCCTGGCCGTGACGGCTGGAGATTTAATGCGGAAAGAGTTTCGCCATCTGGGTCCCGACGCAAGTGTCGAGGACGCGGCGGACATCCTTGTCGACGACAACGTGGCGGCCGTGCTGGTAGTGGAAGACGGGAATGTACTCGGCATGGTGACCGAAGAAGACATGCTGCGACTGCTGCTCGTGGAGGAGGCCGATGAAAGCAGCGCTACAAAGTAGGCTGTTTGCGCCGCTGGTTTCGACGGCGGGATGGGGCGGGCGCGCGACGCGCGCCGAAGTCAACCTCGACGTCATTGCGGCAAATGTTCGCGAGCTTCGAAGGCTCGTGCAGCCCGCCCTGCTCCTGGTCGTCGCCAAAGCCGATGGGTACGGACACGGCTCCGTGCCGGTAGCTCGAGCGGCCTTGGAAGCCGGTGCCGACCGCATAGGCGTCTATACAGTCGACGAAGCAGTCGCGCTGCGATTAGCGGGAATTTTGGCTCCCGTCCTGGTCTTTGGCCCGTTCACCAGGGCCGAGGCAGGTCTCATCTGGGATCACGATCTCACCCCCATGATTTCCTCGTACGAAGGGGCGCTCGCTCTCCAGGAGCACTCAAGGGGAAGGAAACTTCGATATCACGTGAAGATCGATACTGGGCTCACTCGCGCGGGCGTGGAACCCGAAAACCTACTCCCTCTTGTCGCCAAGCTTTCAACCTTCTCCGCGCTGGAGAGAGAAGGAGTCTTCACCCATTTCGCGCGAGCCGATGAGAAGGCAAAGCACTCCACCCTTTCGCAGTTTGAAAACTTCCGGCAGGCAGTTCAGCGGCTCGAAGAAGCAGGCTACTCGTTTCCTTTGAGACATGCGGCCAACAGCAGCGCGATCCTCGACCTGCCGGAGACGTATCTCGACATGGTCCGTACGGGCATTGGTGTCTACGGTTACTACCCGTCTGGCGAGGTAGGCCGTACGGTGCCACTGCGTCCTGCTCTCAGCCTGGTCTCCAACATCAGCAGGATCCACAAGGTAGCCAAGGGTACCGGAGTCGGATACGGTCACGAATTCGTGTGCGAGCACGAAGCATCGATAGCGTTGGTCCCCATCGGTTACGGCGATGGGCTGCCTCGCACCTTTGGTCTAACCAACGGATCTGTCTTGGTGAACGGCCGGCCGGCGCCGGTGGTCGGCCGCGTGTCCATGGATCAAATCACCGTAGACGTGTCGAAAGCTGGGAAGGTGCACATGGGCGATCCCGTGACGCTCATTGGAGATCAAGACGGGACAGTGCAGACTGCCGACGACGTGGCTAGACAGACCTCGACCATCAGCTACGACATTCTGACCGGGCTTCTTCCGCGGGTGCCTCGTCTGTACGTGCGTGACGGCAGGATAGTCGGCGTGCGCAGATACCTGCCTTCCGAACCGACCCCGTTGGGGGACGAATCAGCTCAGGCGTGACAGAGCCCGCTCCCGAGGCGACAAGCCCTGCCTTCGCGCTCGCAGCCTCGGGCAGAGGTCGAGCGATTGGCATAGCGGCCGTGATTCTCATGCTGGGGAACCTCTCCACGAGCGCCCTCGGTTTCACACGCCAAGCCGTCATCGCACACGTTTTTCACACGGCCAGCACCGACGCTTGGTTCGCTGCCTCAATCGTGCCGCAGATGTTCTACGACCTGACGATTGGGGCGGCAATCAGCGCGGCTCTTATTCCGACTTTCACCGAGATTTTCGAAAGAGATGGTCGAGAGGCACTCGGTCGCACCCTCGGTTCAGTGCTGGTACTTGCCTGGTTGGCTCTCGGCCTTGTCGTCGTCGTACTAATCCTGTCCGCCGGCCCCTTCATGCACCTGCTTCTGCATGCCTATCCCCAGTACCACAACGTCGTTGCGGAGTCGGTGGATGTCGTGCGCGTACTCCTGCCGTCACTGGTCTTCCTCGGCACCTCGGCCGTGCTGCTGTCTGCTCTGTACTCGATGAAACGTTTCACGGCGCCGGCATTTGCCACGACCTTCTACCACCTCGGAATCATTCTCGGCGCCATTTTGCTGGCAAGGCCTCTTGGCGTCCTCGCATTACCGGTTGGAGCTCTGGCCGGCGCCGCTGCTCAAGCAGCGGTCCAGCTGCCGTCCCTCATCAGCGGCGGCATTCGGCCGCGGATCAAGTTCGAGCTTTCGCCCACCATTCGAAAGATCTTACGGCTCTACCTGCCGGTGGCCGCAGGTCTCGTCATCTCGATAGCGGGTCAGATCGTCGATCTGAACTTCAAGGCCTCTCTCGGCCCGGGAGCCATCAGCTGGATGAGCTGGGCCACGACCTTCACGCAATTCCCCATCGGGATTGCTGTCGCCGCCTTGAGCTTCGCCGTCCTCCCGACCATCTCGTCCGACGTCGCATTCCTGCGCCCGGACCAGTTCAAGCAGACCCTGACGATGGGTATGCGTCTGGTGCTCTTTTTGACCATCCCGGCTGCCGTCGGCTTCCTCGTCGCCGGAACACCCATCATCCGGCTGATCCTTCAACATCGCGACTTCACGGCGCACGACACAGCCATGACGGTCCAGGCCCTGAGCGGGTACGCCATCCAGATTCCCTTCGTCGGAATTGATCAGCTCCTCATCTTCGCGTTCTACGCGAGGAGAAACACGGTGACTCCCATGCTGGTTGGCGTTGTCGGCGTAGCCATCTACATCGTCAGCGCCTTGTTGCTCA
>DHWR01000137.1:3895-12383 GCA_002413265.1 Chloroflexi bacterium UBA5177 | reverse complement strand
GTGGTCTGCGGGGTCGCCATGGCCGCCGTCACGATCGTGGTCGTGAACGTGACGGCAGGACACCTCGGCACCGACAGGCTGTCGGCAAGAGTGCTGACAGTCGTCGCTACTATGGCAGTCGCCGGCATGTCCTACGTTCTGTGCGCTGCCCTCTTGAGAAGCGAGGAGCTCGCGTACGTCCTGAGAATCTCAGGGCTGCGAAGCTCTGCTTGAGCTGGATGCTCGGCCTACAGCGCAGGCACCAAGGCGTCCGACGGTCGCCTAGAAGAGCTGCCGGATTGCCTCGCCACGACGCGGTAGGCCGGCCCGTTCGAGGTCACGCTTGTACGCTTCGGCGTCGTACGCTACGCTCCTGAATTCGATTTCGACCGTCTTTCCGATATCCAGCACCGCATATTGAGCCGCATCGAGTCCCACGAAGGTGCTGTCCACGGGGCCCACGCCGACAAACGTGGTGGCGGGCAAGTCGCGCCGGAAGCTCTCCCGGGCATGCCCTGAAATGACCACGTCGCTCTGGGTATTTTCCGCGATGTTCTTCAGAATGGAGTCGGCAGTATCGCCGCGTACCAGCTCGTTTTTTGCCCGCATGCTGCCGTGCACCACCCTGACCCTCTTCAACCCGGTCACGGGAGTTCGCGACACGAGGCCGCCGAACATCGCCCGCGTCATAAAGGAGCGCTTGTACTCCGCGCTCTTCTCGTCCAGGGCATTTTTCCTGATTCGCATTCGAGGGCCGTGCTCCAGGTGCAGATCCGATGGCAGATCTAGAAGGTACCGGAGGTTCTCCGGAGTCAGCTCGCTGCGCGTCCAGCCCAGAGCCGCCCGATCCGCGTCCTCTTCCTCGATGGATGGAAAGTCCGCGCCCGACCCAATCCGGTCGAGGACGATTGCATCATCGTAATTCCCCATCACGGACTGGACCTCATGCTCGCGAAGCAGGTCGAGCACTTGATTGGGATAGGGACCGAGTCCGACCAGGTCTCCCGCGCTGATGACTCGCTCGATTCTCTGCTCGCTATCGAGCGCTCCGAGCACCGCTTGCAGCGCCGGCAAGTTTGCCTGCACATCGGAGATGACGGCAAAACGCATAAAGAACCTCTTTCGGGGTGATTGTACGCGAGCCGCCAATGGGTAGAATGCCTTGAGTCGCTCTGCTTCATACGGTGCTCGGCATCGCTTGGCAGCGGCCAGAGGCTATAGGGAGAAGGAGAGTGTCATGGCAGACGCTGAAGAGAAGGAAGGCAAACAAAACATCTCGGTGAGCGTACCAATCGGCGGTATCGCAACCCTGGTGGTATTGGGTCTGGCGACGGCCGGCTACTTGGTGGCGTCTAGAAACAGCGAGCCGGAGGGTGCGGTCGAGCGCGCTCGATCCTCAGGCAGAGCGGTTCGGCGCCGTCTCGGTTTGATGACGCTGGTGACTCTCATCGAGAACGACACGACGCGAAAGGTGCTCGTAGCCCTCTTGCGCGCTATGGCGCGGCGCGGCTAAGCCACTTCCGCAGCTCGTCGAAAGAACGCGTGTTCAGCACGTTCGACGGCTCAGCCCACGCCCGTCTGGCCATAGCGACGCCGTAGCGAATATTTTCGAAGTTGACCGGAGCATGAGCATCCGTGTTGATGGTCAGCATCACGCCTAGCTCTCTTGCTCGGCGCGCGTGCCTGTCGGCGAGATCGAGCCTGTCGGGAAATGAATTGATTTCCAGTGCCGTGTGGTTTTTTGCGGCGGCCCGGAAGACGGCCTCCAAATCCAGGGCATAGGGCTCGCGCCGCCCAATCAGACGTCCGGTTGGGTGTCCTATGGCATCCACGTGGGGGTTCTCGATGGCCATCAGCACGCGCCTGGTCATTTCTTCCTCCGTCTGGTTGAAGCCTGAGTGAACGGAAGCTATCACCCAATCCAGGCTCGCGAGCACCTCGTCCGGAAAGTCCAGACTTCCGTCTCGCTTGATTTCCAGCTCTGTGCCCGTGAGAATCTTGATCTCCGGATGGGCCTTCCGAACCTCTTCCAGCAGCTTTCCCTGTTCCACCAGCTGCTCAGCGCTCAACCCATTCCCGAACCCTATAGTCGTCGAGTGATCCGTGAGCGCCACGTACTCGTAGCCGCGATCCACCGCGGCTTGGATCATCTCGTCGATCGAAGCGGCCCCGTCACTCCAGTCGCTGTGCATGTGGAGATCGCCTCGGATGTCCTCGACGGTGACCAGCGTGGGAAGACTGCCGTTTCCAGCCGCCTCGATTTCGCCACCCGCCTCTCGAAGCTCCGGAGGAATGTAGTCCAGTCCAAGCGCCCGATAGAAAGAAACTTCATCTGAAAAGGCTTGAATTTCGCGGGTCTCCGTCGAGGTGATCCCGTACTCGTTCAGGCTCAATCCACGGGCCAGCGCATATTCACGCAGCTCGATGTTGTGATCGCGACTTCCGGTGAAGTGCTGGACCAGCGAGCCGAAGGCCTCCGCCTCGACGATGCGGAGGTCCACCTGCAAGCCGTTGTCCGTAAGAATCGAGCTCTTGGTCAAACCCTGTCCCAGGACCTGTCGAACCTGGGGCCCACCGACGAACGCCTCCATGGCCCGCGCCGGGTCCGATGAGGTTGCCATCAGATCTATATCGCCGATGGTCGGGGCCCAGCGACGCAGGCTTCCAGCCGCGGTCAGATCCTGAAATGCGTCGCACTCCTGAAGCACGGCAATCAGATCCTCCACAACCGGCATCGCTTTTCCGAGAGAGATCCTCGACTCCCGCTTCCTGACCCGATCCAGGGCGCGAATGACGTTCTCCGCAGACTTTTCCCCGAATCTCGGTAGCTCGGCGAGCGCCCCACTCTCTGCCGCCGCCCTCAGCTGCTCGATATTCAGTACGCCGAGCTCCTGGTACGCGCGGCGCGCGAGCGAAGGTCCCACGCCGGGAATGCGCATCAGCTCGCGAACGCCTGCCGGGAATTCCGCTCGTAGATCATCCAGATACGCGGTGTGGCCCTGCGCAACCAGATCCTCAACTCGCTCCGCGATGCTCTTGCCGATCCCCTTCACGCTGGTCAGCTCGTCTCTCTCGATGAGCGCCTGCACGTCTTCATTGAGATTGCTCACGGCCTTCGACGCGTTCTCGTAGGCGCGAATGCGGAAGGAGCTCTCGTCCTTGAGCTCCAGCAGCTCGGCTATCTCGCTCAGCGCGTCGGCGACATCCGTGTTGTTCATCCTGGTCTCCCAGCCGCCATTATCGGAGATTTGGAGACGCACGGAGCGTGCCTGAGTCCCCTATCTGCTACAAACAGGTGTCGCCGTGGTTCGCGGCGTCTAAGGAGAAAACTGCATGTTCGCAGGCTTCATCATTCGCCAGCTTGTTAGCCGCCTGACCGGCGGTAAGGTATCCAAACCCGGGAAGATCCAGGCCATCATGCGTCTGCCGACTTTGTTACGGCTCGGGTACGTGCTCATGCGCGACGACCGCGTCCCGCTCTGGCAGCGAGGCAGCGCACTCGGGATTCTCGCCCTCATCTTCTCGCCCCTCGACGTCGTGGGAGACATCCCGATAATCGGACAATTTTGGGACTTCACGCTGTCGGTGGTGGTGCTGGACGCATTCATAGCCATGGCTCCGGCATCGGTCGTGAACGAGCACATCCTCAAGCTGGGAGTTCAGGGCAAGATACCGCTTCGCGACTCATAGCGAGCCGTCATGACATCTCCGCTTCTGCCCGAAGATCCCGTGGCTGAGCGCGTCAAGGCGCCCCTGGCCGCCAGGATGCGTCCGCGCACCTTCGAGGAGTTCGTCGGGCAGGAGCAGATCGTCGGTCCGGACCGGGTGTTGCGACGCACCATCGAGGCCGACCAGCTTCCCTCGATCATCCTCTGGGGCCCACCCGGCAGCGGCAAGACCACGCTCGCCGAGATCATTGCCAACATCACCGACGCCAGTTACCACCCCATGAGCGCCGTCTCCGCCGGCGTGGCCGATCTGCGAAAGGTGGTCGACTCGGCAAAGAAGCTTCATGCCTTCAATGGCCGGCGAACGATCCTGTTCGTCGACGAGATCCACCGCTTCAACAAAGGCCAGCAAGACGCGGTACTTCCCTATGTGGAGGATGGTACCGTCACCCTGATCGGCGCCACCACCGAGAACCCGAGCTTCCAGGTCAATGCCGCGCTGCTCTCCCGATCCCGCGTGTTCCGTCTCGAGCGCCTCGATAGAGACGCCATTGAGACGCTTGTTCGCCGGGCCCTTGGAGACCGGGAGCGCGGACTCGGCAGCCTTCGTGTAGAGCTGGAGGATGACTCGATTGAGCGTCTTGCCGCGATGTCGGGCGGCGACGCCAGAGTTGCCCTCACCGCGCTCGAGCTCGCCGTTGCCGCGACGGAGCCGGATGCGTCAGGCCTCCGCCGGATAACACTTGCGGCGATCGAGGACGCGATGCAGAGCAAGGCGCTGCTCTACGATCGCGCCGGAGACATGCACTATGACTTAATTTCCGCCTTCATCAAGAGCGTGCGAGGGTCCGATCCTGACGCCGCCGTGTACTGGCTGGCACGGATGCTGGAGGCGGGAGAGGATCCACTCTTCGTGACGCGCCGTTTGGTGATCCTGGCCGCCGAAGACATCGGACTTGCTGATCCCCAAGCGTTGGTGCTGGCTGTCGCCTGTCAGCAGGCCATCCAATCGATCGGCATGCCCGAGGGATATCTGCCCATGGCCGAATGCACGCTCTATCTGGCTACAGCCCCCAAGAGCAACTCGGCGATCACCACCTACGGAAAAGCGCGGGAGGACGTTCTCGAACACCTGGATCAGCCGGTTCCACTACATCTGCGCAACGCGGTAACGGGCCTGGGACGAGCCATGGGCTTCGGTAAGGAATACAAGTACGCGCACGACTTCGACGAGCATTATGTCGACCAGCAGTACCTACCCGATTCACTAGCCGGACGCCGATACTACTCCCCGAGTGATCAGGGGTTCGAGCAATCCATCGCGGAGCGCCTCGAACGATTGCGCGACAAAGCCGAATGATCGGCATTTCTTTCGAGGACAGCATCCAGCTGCTGGAAGCTCTCTATCGCAAGCCACTGGTTCCCGCCCGCCTGGCAGGACTCCGTCGAACCTACACGCTGCTGAATCTGCTTGATAACCCTCATCGCGGCATCCGCACCATCCACGTCTCAGGCACCGCTGGCAAGGGCTCGACCACGACCATGGTCGGCTCAATTCTGACCGCCGCGGGGTTCCAGACGGGCCTCTTTCGATCCCCCCATCTCAGGCATTATCCGGAGCGCATCGCCGTTGGTGAGGACGAGATTAGTGAAGGCGACTGGCTGCGACTCTTCCAGCAGGTCTGGCCTCTGGTGGAAATGCTCGCCCAAAACGAGCCCGCCGAGTACCGCCTGGGCCGCCCCTCCCTCTTCGAAGTGCTGTTCGCGATGTCCTCACTGTATTTCCGCGAGTGCCAGGTTGAGTGGGCGGTGGTCGAGGCAGGCATCGGTGGGAGGTTCGACCCGACCAACGCATTGGCGCCCGACGTGGCGGTCATCACCAACGTGAGCCTGGAGCATACCCGCATACTGGGCCCGACCGTCGCAGCCATCGCAGGGGAAAAAGCCGCGATCATTAAGCCCGGCGGCGCGTCGGTGACGGCTGCTCGCGACCCGGAAGCCCTCGAGGTCATCCAGTCCCGAGCCCGCCTGGTCGGCTCTCCGCTCACCATCGTTGGCAGAGACCTACAGGTACATCGTCGGGACGCTGCCCTCACTCATCAGGCGGTTAGCTTCGAGGCAGATGGCCCCGTCCTGGAGGTCGAGCTGCCGCTGGCAGGCGGCTTCCAGGCAGTGAACGCCGCCAGCGCCTTCAGCGTCGTTCAGGCGTTGCGTCGCCGCGGCGTCCAGATCGACGACGAGGCCGTCGTCAGCGGTCTGCGGTGTGTTCGAATTCCCGGCAGGCTGGAAGTGATCTCGCACCACCCGCTGGTCCTCTTGGATGGAGCTCACAACCCGGCAGGCGCACATGAGCTCGCATCCGCTCTGCGCGAAGTCCTCCCGGGTCGACAGATCCACTTTGTACTCGCTGCCATGGCCGACAAAGACCTCGCAGACATCGCCGGCCAGCTCGGGCCGCTCGCCTCGTCGGTGACGGCGACTCGCGTTCCGGGCACCGATCGCTCGGCTGACCCGGAGGAGATTGCCGGCACCTTCAAGGCGCTCGGCACTCCCGTCTTCGTTGCCTCGGAGCCCGCTGCCGCGCTAGAGTGTGCACTGCAACAGGCGGAGCTGGACGGCGCGGTCGTGGCCACGGGCTCCATGTACCTCGTCGGTTGGCTCCAGAAGATCGGCGTTCCGGGAAGGGCCTGAGTCGTGCGCTGGACTGCGGCCGGAATCGGCATCGTAATGACGGCAGCTCTGACTGGATTTTCCGCGTCGGCCGGAAACGCCCTCGCCTTGCCCCTGCCGACCGGGGCACGCCTCGTTGCCCAGATCGGCATAAGTCACTCCTCGGGCGCGCTCGCAGTCGAGTACCAGGTTGGCTCTCGAGTCACCGTGGCCGTCCTCGCCCAACAACACGGCAAGTATGTTGCTCGATGGTCTCGCAGACTTGGCAACGGCGTATGGAAGCTTTCATCGCCAGGTCCAACTGGGCTCTTCCGCGGTCTCAGCCCGCGGACTTCAAGCGGTTCGCAACAGGCCTTCGCGTACCTCGTGAAGGGGTCGGCTGTTGTGTCGGCGCTACAGCTCGCTACCGGCGGCGTGGTCAAGGCCGGGCGCGGCGTGGTCTTTAAAAAGACGGCGATCATCGTGCGCAGACGCGACTCCGCACACGCCGGCAGCGTGGCCTACCGCATCGTGACCCAGTACGACTGGTCGGGAAAGCTCTACGTTCCCCGGCAACCGATACGTGTTCCGGACTATCCCACCGGCCAGGAACCGCGCCCCAGCGCAACCATTCGCGCCGTGTCGGGCTCGGTCGCCCTCATTCGTCTCGAAATTGCCGACACCGAGCCACTGCGCGAAACCGGACTGATGTTTCGCCAGTCGCTCGATCCCGACTCCGGGATGATCTTTGTCTGGCAAACGCCGACCCTCGACGCATTCTGGATGAAAGACACGCCCATTCCTCTGTCGATCGCCTGGATCTCAACAGATCTGAAGATCGTGGGGATTCAGGAGATGGCTCCGCTCGACCAAACGACTCTTCACTCTCCTGGAGTCCCCTACCTTTACGCGATTGAAACGAACAAGGGATACTTCACCCAGTACGGAATCCGCGTCGGTGACTCCGTGCAGCTGCACCTCAAGTAGGCGTTCACGGCGCCGTCTCTCTAAGGCGGCTCCCCACTGTTCTCGACGATTTTCGGCACCGGATTCTGGTGGGCGTTGGTCGCCCGCAGCACGAGATACGTCACGCTGTAAGCTCCTTTGCCCCCGTACTTCTTTCCGGCGTTCCATGTCGCGCGGAACGTGATGAGATCGCTGTGCGGGCCGCGCTGGACATACGTCTCACAAAACCCATCTGCCGTCACGCCGCCCGGCACGGTCGTGATCTCGAATGTCTCGGGGAGGCGCCCTGTGTGGGTTGGGCAGCCATCCATCCAGGAGGGACCCGTCTTGGCCACACTGGCGACCTGCTCGTCGACGACCACCGTTGGAAACACCGTAGCGGTTGGAATCGCCGGCGGGGTGGGCGGCACGGTCGGAAGCGATCCTGATCCACAGGCCGCCACCAGCAACGGAGCTACCAAGAGAAGCGGTGCGGGCCTCAGGGAGCGGGCAACCACGGAGCGATGCCGGTCTGCGCCGTATGGAGAGAATCGGACGCGCGAGAGAAGGCACTAGCGGCGCTTGCGAGGTCTCCCGGAACACGTGCGTCGGCCGCGACAGCACAGGTGTCGGAGGCAGTCAACGCGATACCGTAGCCTTTGACGGCGTCGTTGTAGTACGATCTCGCTTGGGTGCTGGGCGGAGTCACACCCTGCACCGCGGTGTTGTCGGCTTGAAAGGCGCCCCCGTCTCGGGCGCAGTCATACGCGATCTTATCCATGTCCGACGAGGTCTGAAGCTCGCTGATCAAATGGCTGAGCTGGCCCAGAGTGGTCTTCAGCGTCGGTGAGACCAGCTGTGCGTAGGTGATTAGATCCTGCGGAACGGCCGTAGCTTGCGGGTTTGCGGCTGTCGCTGTCGGTCCAGTGGGCGGAGCGGCTTTATTTCCGCAACCTGCTACGACCAGAGCCAGGCCCAGCGCGGCCGCGATGCGAACCGTATGCAAATCTATCTCCGGGCCGGCTCCCGAGGCAGCCGGGGGCGTGATGTAACAACAGGGAGTATAGCAGCGTAGCTATACACTCGAAACCACATTACCCGTCGCGGCACGCTCCCGCCCACGCGGAGCGGAGGTGTCGGCCCTAATTGCCTGGCTGTATCAGATAAAGCACCGCAGTCACGACAGCTATCCAGCGAAAAGCCGCGATCACCGCGAGGGCGATGTTGAGCCATCGAGCCCACGATCC
>DHWR01000137.1:0-3648 GCA_002413265.1 Chloroflexi bacterium UBA5177 | reverse complement strand
CGCCTGGCTCTCTTCTCCAGCTCTTCCGGCGGCAGCGCCGAACTCATAACTTCGGCGTTTAGTCGAGGCATTTCTCTATGGTCCTTTTCAAACGGTCGATGATTCGACCCACGGCATTTTCGATGCCAGGGTACGCATTAAGGAGTACTCCTTCTGATGCATCCTAGCGCACCAGCCTGCTGAAATATGCTTCCTTCGTCCAGTGGCGGCCTGTCAACGCATTCGCTACGCTTGTGCAGGTCCCGCCGCACCGCGATCTACGCGCTCGCGCGAGCCGAAAACCACAGATCTGGAAGTCGAAAAAGCTTGCATTTTCGAGACCGCTTCGATCCCAAGAAACGAAAGAAAAGCACTCGAACGCAGCGTATGGGGTTCGCCTTCTTTTGGCTGCTCGTGCTGTCCTATGCGTACTTCATTTCAAGCACACCGAACTTCAACACCGAGAGTCACCTGTACACGGCCTTTGCCATCGTCGATCACGGCACCCTCTCGATCGACGCCTATCAAACCCGATTGGGAGACAAGTCGTACTCGAACGGACATTTCTACAGCGACAAGGCGCCGGGTGTGGCCCTCTTAGCGGTTCCGGTGTACGCCGCGCTCGAGCTCGGCTTCCCCGGCCACAAGGGGCAGGCATACGGGGCGGTTGGCAAACACAAGTACACCATCGCCCGCAACACTGCGTACATGCGATACGCGATCACCTACGTACTCCTGATTGTTCCTTCGGCGATTTTCAGCGTTTTGCTCTGGCTGTTCTTATGCCGATTCATGTCAAAGGCTTGGGCCATGCCGCTGACCGCCGCCTACGCTTTGGGGACGATCACATTCCCATACTCTGCCTGGCTCTTTAGCCACCAGATCACCGCGATGCTCCTGTTCGGCAGCTTCTTGATCCTGTTCCAGAACGTCAGGGGTGCACCGTCAACCCGGCGCACCTTATTGCTCACGGCGCTCGCCGGGCTGCTGGCCGGCTACAGCGTCATCTGTGAATATCCGACGCTGGTGATCGCCGGCCTCCTCACCATCTACGCGGCCGTCATCGCCCGAGACCGTCTCAGGGTCGGGGCTGCCTTCGTGCTCGGCATGCTCCCGGCCGCGCTGATCAATCTCGCCTATGACACCGCTGCGTTCGGCAAGCCCTTCTCCACCGGTTACATGTATGTGCGGTCGAACCTCTATCAAAGCCACATTCACGGCAACGGGCTGGGCCTGACGAATCCCCTGTCCTACGGCGTTCAGGCGCCCAGCCTCGACAGCCTCTTTCAGATAACCCTCAGCAGCTATCGGGGCCTATTTTTCTACTGCCCGGTGCTGCTCCTTTTCTTCGCCGGGTGCTATTTCATGTGGAAGCGAAAGGACCTGAGACCGGAGCTGCTGCTCTGCGCCGCCATCGTCCTGGCCTACTTCTTAATGGTCGCCTCGCGGCCGGAAAACCAGAACGGCTGGGCAGGGGGCTGGAGCATCGCCTCCCGTCACCTCACGCCGATCCTGCCGTTCATGATCCTGCCCATCGCTTTCGGTTTTCACCTACCTGCTTTCAGAAGAATCTTTGGCGTTCTGGCCGCGATTTCGATGGCGATCATGTTCTCGATCATGGCCTCGGCCTACGGTGGGGGCCTGCCGTACGAAGATCACAACCCCATGGTGGATGTGGTCTGGGCGCATCTCCGCCACGGCACCATCGACGTCAACTGGGGCTGGCTGCTGGGCCTCCGGGGACCGATAAGCTTGGCTCCGTACTTCGTCTTTGCAGGCTTGCTCGTGGTCCGCATTGTTTGGCTGTTCCGTCGCGGCACCGAATGCGTGGCCTCGCCAAAGCCGGTTGAGACCGTCCATCTCGGTCTTGAGACTACCTGACAAGGTGTCTGAGTATCGGCTGGGTAGCTTTATGGGGACGAGTAGCGTCGCGCGAAGACGAGGACATCTTGCTGAACGCTGAGGCATCGCGCGGAGTAGGAGAGACAGCTGCTCGCTCGATCCTCGACCTGGCGCGAGCCCGCAGGATCGCGATCGCTCTATGCCTGGCACTGCTGCTGGCGCTGGTTTACAGCTACATCTCCCTCTACATTCACGGAGACGTAAGCGCCAAACAAACAGACTTCCTCTCCTATTACGGCGGATCTCATTTCGTCTGGTCCGGGCACCCGTCGCAGATGTACGACTTCAACGGGCTTGGCACGTATGAGAAGCATGTCGCGGCGCCAGCTCGACTCCGCGACGCGGTTCTGCCATATCTCTATCCGCCGTTCGTGGCCTTGATATTTGCGCCTCTGGCCGCGCTAAGCATTAATGCTGCCTTCCTTATCTGGGTTGTCATCAGCTTCCTGCTGCTTGCCGGCTCTCTGTTTGCTATATCGAGGCAAAGCAGGCTGAGCAGGGACGCCTCCATCCTCTACTGGGTCGCCGGCCTCTCGTTCCTGCCCGCCTTTGTCGGGCTTGCACAAGGACAGACCTCATTGCTTCTGCTGGCGTTGACAACGGCAGCCGTGCTCGGCCTGCTCAATAGATACCCAATGCTGGCGGGCATTGCTCTGGCACTTGCTCTGGTCAAGCCGCCGTACGTCCTGCCCTTTCTGGTGGTCCTGCTCGTCTCTCGGCGGTGGAAGCCACTCTCAACTTTTGTCGTGGCTGCCGCCGCACTCGTGGTGGCCCCGAGCATCGCCCTCGGACTCTCTGTGAACTCCGGCTACGCCGACACCATGCGCAAGGCGTCCGGCTGGACAACGCAGCTGGGGGGTTGGCAACCGAAATGGAACCACAGCCTCGAAGGCTTCTTCAGCTTGCTGGCCGCGACTCCGGTCTCGACCATCCTCACCTACACCGCCGACGCCGCCGTGCTGGCGCTGGTTGGCTGGTGCGCATGGAACGCCGCGGACCTGGAAGTTCCGCTGGCCCTTGCTGTCGTTGCCGCACTCCTTATGAGCCCGCACGTGCTGGTGCACGATCTTTCACTACTCCTCCTCCCGGTGGGTTTGGCCGCATCCTGGAAGAGCGATCGCCGACTCTGGCTCGCAGTGATCTTGGCAGGCGGCTATGTTCTCACTCTCGTGAACCTCCGATTTGTGACGACCACCCACCTCCAGATTTCAGTACTGGTGATGACCGCCTTCGCCGTCTGGCTGGCGCTGCACACCCGTTCAGTGATTAGAGTTCGCGCCGAGTCGGTGCCGGCGGTCACCACTCGCACACCACAGTTGGAAGGAGCCCTTTCATGATCGCCGAGCAGCCCGTCCAAGCATCTCGATCAGACGAGAATTTGGGCCTGCTTCGATTCGTGCCCGACCTGTACGTCGTCGCGCTCCTGGCCATGCTCGGCGCCATCCTCATCGTCAGTCTGGCTCCGCGTCTGGACACCGACTTCTGGTGGCATCTCAAGGACGGGCAATACATCCTCAACAACCACGTGGTTCCCAGCAAGGACTTCATGTCCTTCACCCTGCGCGGACACGCCTGGACCGACCACGAGTGGCTGGCGGAGATCGTTCTCTACAGCACCTACAAGCTGGCAGGGCTCTGGGGTCCGATCGTCTTCTTTGCCGCGGTAATCTGCGCGACCTTCGTCCTTGTCTACACGCAGATGAGGCAGCGCGGAGTGCATCCCGTACTCGCCATCTTCACGCTCGCGGCCGCCTTCATGGCCTCGAG
>DHWR01000079.1:325-10472 GCA_002413265.1 Chloroflexi bacterium UBA5177 | reverse complement strand
GGTCTCTGCGAGCGCGGCGTGGTGCCGATCGTTAATGAAAATGACGTGGTGGCATCCGACGAGCTCAAGCTGGGCGACAACGATACGCTGTCCGCTCTCGTCGCTAATCTCATCGATGCGGATGTCCTCGTGCTGGTCAGCGACACCCCTGGCCTTTACACGGCCGATCCTGCGACCGACACCGCCGCCCGGTTGCTGAGCGAGGTGCCGGCCATCACCCCGGAAATCGAGGCTTACGCCGGCGGCAGCCGATCTGCTCTGGGTACAGGTGGCATGTCCACCAAGATTGCCGCCGCCAAGCTCGCGACCGCGGCCGGAGCCGAGGTCCACATCGTGCACGGAGAGGAGCGAGATGTGCTGCTCCGCGTTCTGCGCGGGGAGTCGGTAGGAACGAGATTTCTAGCTCGTTCCGACGCTCTGGAGGGTCGAAAACGCTGGATTCTCTCTGGGCTTTCACGTGCCGGACGGCTCGTCGTCGACTCCGGCGCCTCGCGAGCTCTCCGAGAACGGAATGCCAGCTTGCTGCCGGCCGGCGTGACCGGTGTGGAAGGGTCGTTTGAACGCGGCGATTCCGTGGAAGTCGTCACCCAGCAAGGTGACCTCGTCGCCCGTGGTATGGTCAACTACTCGTCGGAGGACCTGATTCGCCTGAGCGGCAAGCGCTCCGGCGAGATCGAAGGCATCCTCGGCTATAGCTACGGCAACCACGCCGTCCACCGAAACGACCTGGTCTGCATACCGCTCCAGGAGAGCGAAACCGATGCTCCACACCTCAACTCTGCGTGAGAGCGCAGCCTTAGCCCGCGAGGCGTCAGCCGACCTGGCCATCCTCTCTTCAGAATTGAAGAACGCCATCCTGCTGGACCTGGCGAGCCTGCTGGAACGCGACTGTGCAGCCATTCTCGAGGCCAACTCAGCCGATATGGCAGACGCAGAGAACTCTGACATGGAGTCCGCGATGTTGGATCGTCTCCTGCTAACCGCCGAGCGCATAAAGGGCATGGCCGACGACGTCCGCCACATCGCCTCGCTCCCGGATCCCATCGGCGAGGATTTCGACGCGAGACTCCTCCCCAATGGTCTCGATATCCGCAGACGGCGCGTCCCTCTCGGAGTCATCGGCGTGATCTATGAGTCCCGCCCAAACGTCACGATTGACGTATCGGCGCTGTGCCTCAAGTCCGGCAACGCGGTCGTACTGCGAGGCGGCAAGGAAGCGATACGTTCAAACGAAGCGCTCGCGGAGCGCGTTAGCCAGGCTCTGGAAGCGAACGGGGGACCCAGCGACGCCGTCCAGTTCGTGCGCGATCCCGACCGGGCACTCATCGGTGAGATGATTCGGGCTCGCGGTGAGATCGATCTGGTGGTACCTCGAGGCGGCAGCAAGCTTATCGAATACGTCAGAGAAAATGCGCAGGTGCCCGTCGTAGCCGGCGGGGTGGGCGTGTGCCACACGTACGTGCACAGCGATGCGGATCTCGAAAAAGCACTCGACATCGTGAATAACGCGAAGACGCGCCGCCCAAGTGTGTGCAACGCGCTCGACACGGTCTTGATCCATGAGGAGATTGCTGCACGCTTTCTACCGGCTCTCGCGTCGCGTTGGGCACAGATACCGGTGGAGATGCGCTGTGAACAGAGGGCCCTGAGCATCCTTCACGAAGCTGAGTCGTCCGGCTTCATAGTTCCCGCGGAGCCCGACGACTTCGGCACGGAGTTTCTATCGATGCGCGCCGCGGTCAAGGTCGTAGACGACCTGGACGGCGCCATCGATCACATCAAAGAGTTCGGAAGCGGCCACTCGGAGGCAATTGTGACGGAGGGCTACTCGGTGGCTCGCGACTTCCTGGCGCGCATCGACGCCGCGGCAGTCTTCGTCAATGCCAGCACGGGCTTTACGGACGGCGCCCAATTTGGGCTGGGGGCGGAGCTCGGCATCTCGACCCAGAAATTCCACGCCCGCGGCCCGCTAGGTCTGCGAGAGCTGACCAGCTACAAGTGGGTTGTGCTGGGAGACGGCCAGATCAGGGACTAGGGCACTACCTCGACGAGAGTCCCCACCGGGGCCCAGGCAAAGAGCTTCGCCGCGACGTCCGACGGGACATTAATGCATCCGTGGGTCCCTGTGAAATTCTGTCCAGGTGTCCCTATCTGTGCATTGGTTCCTGGCCCAAACGCACCACGCCAGGGCGCGTCGTGGATAAAGTAACCCCCGCCTCGGAACAGCATTGCGTATTGCACTTTCGATGGCTCGTAGTAGAAGGGCGACGACTTTGGCCAAGGACTCCTGAATGTGAACGGATGCAGCTTGGCCATGATGTGGTATGTGCCGGCCGGCGTGGGCAGCTTCGGATTTCCCGTAGTCACCAGGGACGTTAGGAAGACCTTCCCGTTGTCATACGCCACCAATCGCTGCTGACTGAGCGACACAACTATCTTGTCGTTCGTGAGCACGAAATCACGCCAGCCGGTCAGTGCCGAATGCCCGTACTGATCGGTCGTGCGTACATAGACTTCGTAGTCACCGGGTGGAACCGGCTGGCCTTGAACATCATTCCCGTGCCAGCTCACGGATGTCTTCTGCCCCTGGGCGAGTCCCTGCAGCGCATAGAGACGAACCAGCTGGTTGTTGGACTGCCTATAGATCCCAACGTGGATGGATTGCGCGGCCTTCGTGACTCCGAAAGAAACAGTGAGGGCATCCACCTCGGGGTTGAACGCGTACGCGGAAAACCGAACGTGCGTGAGTCCTGGCGGAGTCACGTCCACATGGACCGGGAAGGTCGCGTTCGATCCCCAGTTTCCCGCGTGGTCAACCGCCCGCAGATGGAAGTAAAAGGTGCCGCTCGAAATCCCGGTTAGGCTGACGTTTTGACTGTTGGTCCGCACTTCTGTCGCTGCCAAACCGTGTGGGTCCGCGTCCAGACGGTAGGAATAACCGTCAACCCCAGATCCCGAATCGCTCGTCTGCCAACCGAATTGCAAGGTTGAGCTGTGGTAAGTCTTCGCTGGATTCGGGTCCGTACTCGAGTTGATCGACGGCGCGACGGGCGGCTGCGTGTCCACGTTGAGGTGACCGCGATAGACTCGCCACGGGCTGACGCCCTGTTTGTTGTGCAGCCGCGCCTGCCAGTGATAGTACCCATCCGCCAGATGCTCGGTGACGACCGGATCGCCGTTGACGCACCCGGTGCAGGCTGACGCCACCTGACCTGGGTCTGGAGTCGAGCCTGTAGGGGTGCCCGTGAACTGGGTTCCTTCAAGTCGAAGCTCTACGTCCATGCCGGCGACCACGTTTCCCAGTCCTGAGGCTTTGAGCGACACGTCGTTGCTGTTGGTCCATCCCCCCGGAAGCAGCTGCCCCTGTCCGGTTGTGGCCAGTAGCTGACGGGGAAGCGGAAGGACTACCGCGGGCCCGGCGGTAAGATGTCGGTATTCGAGGAGGCCGCCCGCCGCGCAGGCCATGATGATCACGAATGCGAATAGATAGCGCATGGTTACCTGTAACTGGTCGGCATGTAGGGCGGGGGCCTATTCTACCTGTCCTGGGTATATGTCTGAAGTCAAAGACTGCTGCCGACGATCCGGCCGAACGGGACGCAACGCTCCCAGTCGCTGCGCGATGACCTCTAGACTCGCGATGTTGCGAACCGACACCACGTCGTCCACGAACGGCAGAGCCGCCACCAGCCCGCGGGTGAGAGGCTGGTAGCTCGGAGAGCCGGCTAACGGGTTGAGCCATATGAGTCGAAAGCTGCTTCGCTGCAGGCGAGCGGTCTCCCGAGCCAGCAGCTCCGGATCACCCCGATCCCACCCATCGCTAATCACCATCACGATGGCGCCCCTATCTAGCACGCGTCGTGACCACAGCCGATTGAAGGTTCGCAGAGCGTCTCCGATGCGAGTTCCGCCTGACCAGTCCAAGACCTGCGATGCCGCCGCCGTCACAGCTGAATCAGCCGACCTATGACGGAGCTGGGGCGTGAGCCGGGTGAGTCTGGTCCCGAATACGAAACTTTCGACGCTGCCCATGCCGTGCTCCAGGCTATGAAGGAAATGCAGGAGCAATCGTGTGTACGGGCTCATCGAGCCGGATATGTCGCACAAGACCACCACCGGTCGGAGCTTCACCTTGGGTCGCTTGTGCGCGACCTCCAGCATCTCGCCGCCGTGCGGCAAGCTCAGCCGCAGCGTCTTTCGAATGTCCAGCTGCTTTCCACTGCCCGAAGCTTTGAGCCGTCGAGACGTGCGACGCGCCATCTGCCAGTGCATCTTCCCAATGATGCGGCGTGCCTCTAGCAGCTCCTCCGGGGTGTAGGCGGCGAAGTTCTTAGTCCTCAGCTGCTCCTCGTGGCTCCACGATTCGTGACTCTCTGCGTGGCCGGTATCTTCTTGCGTGGAAGAGGCAGCAGTCAGCGCGCTTGCCGCCTCAGAGGAGCCAAGCGACCCGTTGCTGCTCACAAGTCCGCTTCGGTCAGCAGCCGGTGTCTGCTGCGAGGGAGACGGCCAGTCCTCTTCAGGCTGTTGCTCCCGCGTCCAGACTCGCCAGAAAGCACCGAACGCCTGGTCGAAGGCGGTTTGTTCCGAGCGCCGGTGGACCAGAGGGCAGCGACAGGTGTTGTAGACATCGTCTCTCCGCCGTAGGTCGACGAGCAGCAGCCCCTCCACCAGCTCGGCAATGCGCCCGGAGCTGACGTTCACACCGCGGTAGCGAAGGAGACGGCCGAACAGCGCGAGATTGTGGATGAGCGTGGATTGGGAGTGAAGGATGACCATCCTTCCATCCTACGAGCCGTCAAGCGGACAGTCTCGTCGAGGCATATGGGTACACTCTTAGTGATGGACGCGTGCGGTTGCACGCCTACCTGGGACCATGGAGGATGGGTGGAAGGCGCGACTGTGCTGGTCGTCGACGACGACCCCGACATCCGAGAAACCCTCCGAGATCTACTGGAGGACGAGGGCTACCATCCGGAGCTTGCGAGAAACGGTCGCGAGGCGATGGACCGGCTGGAATATGGCGGCCAGCTCCCGGATGCCATGCTGCTGGACCTGGCCATGCCTGAGATGGATGGATACGCCGTCCTGGACCAGCTTCGGCAGAGCCTGCTGCAAGAATTTCCGGTTCTGATCATCAGCGCTCAGCGTCCGCAGCCGACCATCCTGCGGGCACTCGACTCTGAGCTACGCGACTTCATTGCGAAGCCCTTTGATCTCGACGAGCTTCTGATTCGCCTCCAGCGGCTGATGCTGCGTTCGCCGCGCCTCGAGGCCTCCAGCGACCAAGCCCTTCGCGTCTACGCGCTCGGATCGCTCCGCGTCTATCGAGACAAGGGCCTGGTCTTCGACGAAGGGTGGCGAAACAAGCCGGCCAAGACCATTTTCAAGCTCCTGTTCACGCACCGCGGGCAGCGCTACCCCAAGGACATTCTGCTGGAAGAGCTCTGGCCTGAGGCCGACCCGGATGTCGCGGCCAACCGTTTGCGCGTCGCCATTCACGAGCTTCGCAAGATGCTCGGACATCACGGCCGAAAGGACAAGACGCAGACGCAAATCGGCCAGCAGGAAGGGTCCTATTTCTTCGATTCGTCGGTTACTTGCTGGAGCGATGTGGACACCTTCGAGGAGTATTCCAGACGCGCTCAGGAGCTCATCCGTGACAGCAGGTTCGATGAGGCCCTCCACGCCTACCGGAGCGCTGAGGCCCTGTATCAGGGCGACTACATGCGGGATGATCCATTCTTTGAATGGACGATCGCGACGCGGGAGCGCCTACGTGAGGCGCACCTCAATGGGCTAAGTGAGGCGGCACGGATCTGCGCGGCTCAGGGCCTGCCGGAGGAGGCAGCCGGCTTTTGCCGCAAGATTCTGCGGATAGAGCCCTGGAGAGAAGAGGTGTACAGGCGTCTTATGGAGTACCTGGTTGCCGCCGGCCGGCCGCATGAAGCCCTGAGGGTATTTGAGGACTGCCGTCGAGCCCTGAGAGCTGAGATCGAAGCAGAGCCATCGTCCGAGACCTGCGATCTGCGCGAGAGAGTTGCCGCGAATCTACCCGGCACATCGTAGAAATGACGCGCATCGACCCGTCGCCGAGCCGAATATAATCGGGTCCAGTCGCGCACGGCCGAGGAGTGCCAGATGCCAAACAAGGGCAAACTTACGGTCATTTGTGGACCGATGTTCTCGGGGAAGTCTCGCGAGCTCATACGCCTCGTCCACATAGCGGAGATAGCCGGCCAGCACACCAAGACTTTCAAGCCTCGGATTGACGACCGGTACAGTCACTCCGACGTCTTCTCGCACGACGGCATTCGAGGGACCGCACATCCGGTCGACACGGCTCGCGAAATGCTCTCGATGCTGGCTTTTGCTCCCCGCTTACCCGACGTTGTGGCGATAGACGAAGCGCAATTCTTCGACCGTGGCATCACCGATGCCTGCCTTTGGCTCATCGACCGCGGCGTAACGGTCGTGGTTGCCGGTCTCGACCGCAACTTCCGGGGCGAGCCCTTCGGCAGCATGCCCGAGTTGCTGGCCGTTGCCGACGAGGTGTCGAAGCTGAAGGCCGTCTGCATGCAGTGCAAGGACCCGAGAGTCACGGCAACCCTGCCGCAGCGTCTCATCGACGGCCGCCCGGCCACCTATGACAGCGCCGAAGTGATGGTCGGCGGAGCCGAATACTACGAGGCTAGATGCGCGGACTGCCACGAGATTCCAGGCAAGCCCGACTTCGGATCCGTCGTGCAGGGGCTGTTTGCAGACCAGGCGAACGGCAGCGGGGTTCCGGCTGATGCCTCGGACATGGCGGGCCAGGTCACCGGGCCGGACTCAGGCGGAAGCGCCTGAATATCGTCGCAGCCCGAAGCTCCAGAACACGCGGGTGATTGTGACGAGAATCAACGAGAGGGCTACGGCGCCCAGCACCGTCTTCGTATCGAGGCGGCCAGTCAGAGCCTCGGAGGGAACCGTCACCGCAAAAGCAACGGGCACCACGACCGTCAAGCCGTAACGGAGCCATCCCGGATAAATGCCGACGGGGTACCGGCCCGCGTTGTACACCCCGGCGAACAGCTCGACCAAGTGCCACATGCTGGTGACCCAGAAGGCGAGCGTCGTCAGAATCATCCAGAAGCAGTAGATCAGAAGCGCTCCGACCACCAGCATCAATAGGAAGGTGACGGCCCGACCGATTCCAAACTGTGATTGCAGTCTTAGGACTCCAATGAGGACGATAATGACGCCCGTCAGCACGTCCACGGACTGCCAGATCTCGACCCTGCGTATGCTGGCCAGTACCTGGGCGTCTGCAGGTTTGGTCAGCACGTAATCAAAGGTCCCTTGCTGTACGTCTTCGATCAGCTGCGTCATGTTTGGTTGGATCGTCGTCTGGATCACACCGCCCATGAGCGTGAAGACGCCCATAACTATCAGCAGCTGTGCCGGATTCCAGCCATGCAGCGACGAGGTATGGCTGAATATCAGCCAGAGGCTGACCAATCCCGTTCCGATGGCCAGCACCGATTGGAATAGCTGCAGGAAGAAGTTCACGCGATATTGGAGCTCGTTCATGGCTCCTACGCGGAAAAACAGCCATGCAAGCCGAATTTCGTGCATCGGTTAGTTCCCCACTGCCGAGTACTTGCGCAAGCAGGCCGCCCACACCAGCTGAAGGAGGAAAATGCCGCCAAGGATCCACCCCAGCTGCGCGGCGAGGCCGAGAAACAATTGTCGAGTCGTCAGCTTGCCGATGAGAGCCAGGATCGGAAACTGGAACGTCCACTGGAAGGGAAGAAAGTCCGCCAAAACCTGCACCCAGTGAGGCATCAGTGAGAGCGGCACGAGACGCCCTGAGAGCAGCGTCTCCGCGGTTATGTAGAGCTGAAAGACGGCGCCCACCCGCGTCGTCCAGAAGGTGACGAGTCCCAGCATCCACTGGTTGAAGCTGCGGATGAGATACGCGCCCCAGATGGCGAAGAAGAAGACGAGGACCTGAGTCCAGGTCGGGCTAATCGTCGGCCGAAAGGCGATGACCAGAATCGCAGCCAGTGGCAACCACATGATCACGGACATGATCCTGGTGCCCGCGAAAAACGCCAGATCCCAGTGGATCGGGTGCATTGGCCTGAGCAGCATCGCCGAAAACTGGCCGGTGCGGATCCTGTCCTCCCACCCGTAGGGCGTGAACACGATGTTCACATTTCGCACCAGCGTCCAGACGATGTAGTACGCGACGAACTGACCGGCGGTGTAGCCTCCCACCGAGCCTCCGTGGGATCTGGCAATCGTCGACCACACGACGAGATAGATGACCGGCTCGGTGATCATCCCGATCATGTAGAAGTACGTGCTGACGCGGTACTGGATCTCCGCCATGACGCCGATCTTCATGAGCTGGCGGTAGACGTCAAAGTACGCCGTCATGCCGGAAGTTCCTCGAGAGGCGCCTCCTGCGCAAAAACCTGCCGGATCACGTCCTCAATCAGGGGCTCCTCGACGGTTAGGTCCATCACCGGGAGATCGGCCAAGAGACGCGCGGTGACTCTCGGAGTCTCAGTCTTCGGCACGCGCAAGGTAACCCGATCGCTGTCGACGCTCATGATCTCGCCGTATCGAGAGAGATCGGCGGAGGTGTCCTCGAGCGTGACCCCGATGGTCTTGAAGGCGGCGAATCTGGCCACCAGATCCGCCAGCGACCCGTCGAACAGCAGATGTCCGTGATGGATGACGATCACTCGCTTGCAGAGAGCTTCCACGTCTGCCATGTAGTGGCTCGTCAGGAGCACAGTCGCGTCGTGCCGGCGGTTGTACTCGGCGATGAAGCTGCGAATGCGAGCCTGCATCGTGACGTCCAGCCCGATGGTCGGCTCGTCCAGATAGAGCACCTGAGGGCGCTGCAAAAGAGACGCGGCTATCTCGACCTTCATGCGCTCACCCAGAGAGAGATTGCGCACGGGTTTCCTCACCAGATCCTGCAGGTCGAGCAGCTCGATGAACTCGTCTCGCGTCTCTCGAAACTGCCGAGTCGGTATTCGATAGATCGCCCGGTTCAGCTCAAACGAATCGAGGGCGGGCAGATCCCACTGAAGCTGGTTTCGATTGCCCATCACCAGGGTGATCTGCTTTAGGTAGGCTTTGTCACGCCGTTGTGGGACAAACCCTAGAACCGTGACCTCGCCGCTTGTTGGGTGCAACAGGCCCGACAGCATCTTCAGCGTGGTGGTCTTTCCGGCTCCGTTCGGTCCCAGAAATCCCACGACCTCTCCTGGCTGAATGTCAAAGGAGATGTGGTCCACAGCCTTGACGTCTCGCCATTTGCGGTGTACCAAGGACCGGAGCGCGGCCTTGAGACCGCCCTCACGCTCAGGGATCACGTAGGTTTTTGTCAACTGGTCAACGTGAATTACAGGCTTGACCACGGTCTCCCCCTTCCTCCGGGGATAGGCCGCTCAGCGATAGAGCGATGTCGAGCGCACTTGCTCGCGTCGTACAGCCGGCTCAAGACTGAAAACGAGTCAGACCTGACAATCGTGAGGCCGCGACGACTCGTTTAGCTTACCGCACGAAGCCATCTCCGTTTCACGCTTGGGGCCCCACCGCACGGCTACCACGGAACCGCACTCCAAGATCATCCCCCTCGCTGCTTCGCGGTCTTCGGCGGGCAAGACGTCGGCGAGACTCGATAGCTCTTGGTAAATGCCGCCCAATGAGCGGGGATTCCGTGGTTTCAACTGCCTAATTCCCACGGGGTATAGATACATTGGCAAGATGTTCCAGGCCGCTGGGCTCGATTGAGTGCGCCATGCGGGTGCCGACCGCGAGGGCCAGCTACATCACCCGACCGACAACCCACCGGGGCGGCTGAAGCGGTAGAAGAACGGCCCAAGCCCTCCCTGGGCGACGCCCATCGTCACCCCGATCAAACTCTCCAGCAAACGGGCTTGGCCGAGATCACCGAGGTAGATCGGATCGAACCCGGCGTCGTGGATCAGCTGCTCTGTGATGTCGCGAGCCTCGGGATCCGACGCGAACAGGGTGCCGGGGCGCACGGGTTCCGCGTCTATTCGTTCATACAGCGCTGCGAAGTTCGTGTTGAACGCCTTGAGCACCCGCGACTGCGGAAGCGCGGCGGCGATCTCGGCCGCGGCCG
>DHWR01000079.1:0-170 GCA_002413265.1 Chloroflexi bacterium UBA5177 | reverse complement strand
CGAAGTTCGTGTTGAACGCCTTGGCTGTCGGCCCACCCATGATCGACTTCACATGCTGCGCCAGCGAGTCAAAGCCACTTGGGTAGGAACCGAAGGTGTTAGTGGCATCGATCGTCACCTGGCCGCCGAGCCCACTGACCTTTGCCAAGCCCTCGGCGATGACGGCGCTG
>DHWR01000166.1:7873-8660 GCA_002413265.1 Chloroflexi bacterium UBA5177 | reverse complement strand
GTGTGATCTTTGGGAGTTTAGAGGCGACAAGGTCGTCCGAAAAGACTCCTACTGGAAGATCGTGGAGTAGCGTCCACCCTTCCCTTTTGCCCTGGGGTCCGCGCCCCGCGTCGCGCATACGTATATCTACGTATCTCTTTTCTGCTGCCCGCTAAGAGGTCGCTAAGCCTCGAGGTCTAGCATCTGCTTCGTCGAGCCGGTGGGGCCGACCAAGCAGCGAGCAGGCAACGAAGGAGGGCGCGCAGCAAGACATTACGGGAAGAGCACGCGGACATTCACTGCAACACGGACAAGACAAGGAAGGATCAGAAAACGACGATGAAGAACAAGCTTTTCGCGATCGCCCTGGCGGCCGGCATGACGGTCCTGCTGCCCCTCGGAACCTCGCACGTGTACGCCGCCGGTGCCGGCACCGTGTCGTACACGCAGAGCATTCACAATCAGACCGACGTCTTTCCCGGTGCCAATCCATGCACGGGCGTGCCCGGCACACTGACCCAGACGTACAACTCCGTCTTCCACGTCACCACGCAGACCAGCGGTGAGACGTGGGCGACCTTTACCCAGACGGGAAGTGTTTCGTTCGTCCCCGACGACTCCGCTCAACCGAGCTACAGCGGCCACGCGACCTTTTGGGGGAACTTCAATCTCAACCAGCAGAGTAGCAACAGCACGTCCACGTCCAGCATTCGTGTAGTCGGCACGGATGGATCGGTCATTACCCAGCATGACGTGGCGCACTTTCTGGTGACGCCGACAGGCGTGACCGTGTCCTGGGACAAGCCCA
>DHWR01000166.1:4787-7644 GCA_002413265.1 Chloroflexi bacterium UBA5177 | reverse complement strand
AGGACCATCCTGACCCAGTAACTCCGGTTCGCAGGAAAACCGATAGTTGAGGCAGGCGCCGTACGAGCTGCGGCGTCTGCCTTTTCAGTGCTCCTGGTCGAGAGAATGACTCCTGCTAGCTTCCAGACGACGGTGCAGCCACAAGATGCATGGGCAAGCGCACGGTGAACGTGCTTCCCTCACCTTTCGGGCTCTCGACACGTATGGTTCCGGCGTGCTGCTCCACGATCTGCCGGACGCCTGCCGGGCCAAGCTCGGTGCCGCGGGACAGTTTCTGCGCTCCGAGCTGAGGTAGCTAGGGAACCACGTAGACCGGCGTGCCGATCGCCGTCCAGTCCCATAGGGCGACCATGGCCGCGGATGGCACGTTGACGCAGCCGTGGGTCCCTCCGTAATTCGTGCCCGGCTGGCCCGCCCCGTCGGTGCCTGGCCCAAAGGTGGTGCGCCACGGCGCGTCGTGGATGTAGTAGCCACCCGATCGGAACAGCATGGCCTGGTGCGACCAGGAGGGCGGGTACCAGTAGGGCGAGCCGACCGGCCAGGGCGAGATGAATTCGAAGGGGCTCTGCTTGGCGAGGATACTGTACGAGCCTGTAGGCGTCGGGAGACTGGGATTGCCCGTCGTCACCACGGTGTGCAGGACGATATGGGAACCCTGATATGCGTCGAGTGTCTGCCGCGAGAGGGTGATGACTATCCGCTTGCCGGCGGCCGATGTGGACGAGACGCCCGGAACGGCGGCTATCACCGGAGGGCGAACGATGGTGAAAAGTCCCACATGGCTGCGCGCCTGGTTGCCGGCGCGATCCACAGCACGAGCTACTACGAAGTAATTTCCCGCCTGCTCGGACTTCCCGGTCGGACTCTTCCCACTCCAGACCACCGTCTTTTCCTTGTCGCGTCGAACCTTGGGGAAGGCCATTGCGGCAACCGGCAGCTTGCTGCCGACGCGATAGATGGAGATCCATACGGAGGCAGTTTTGTCGACCACCAGATGCAGAGAAAGCGGGCCGGAAGATGGGTTGAAGCTCCGAGGTGGCGTTCCGAGCCACTCCAATCGCGGCGGGCGGCGATCGATGCGGAACCGGAAGCTGTTCACCGGGCTCCAGTTGCCGGCCTTGTCCTCGGCCCTCACGCTGGCATACCAGACGCCGTCGGCCGGAGCCGCAAACGTCACGGCGGCAGTGGGACTTGCGGAGCCCGAGGGTGAGCTTGCCGTTCGTCCCACTGAATAGGCGTATCCGAGGACTCCAGACGGCTTATCGTGCGATGACCAGTCCAGCACCACGTGCGATTTGTTGTAGGACCGATTCTGTTTGGGATTCGTGGGAGAGGTAATCGCTGGGGCTGCGGGAGGCCTGGTGTCGACACCGAAATCCTTGCCGGTGGAACCGGTAGTCACCCAGGGACTCGAGCCGGCCGAGGACGTAACGCGGGCTGCCCAGTGGTACCTACCGTTCTTCAGGAGCGAAGATGCAACGGTCACGGTTCCAGAGACACTCACCGGTGTGCCCGAGAGAGTGGGCTGGCCGGTGAGCGGCCGTTTCTCCCGCTCCATCTCGATCTGAGGAGTGACGGCTTGCCCGGAGGTTTGAACCTGGAAAGAGAAGCTGACGTGGTTGCTCGATATCCATTGACCACGCGCGACGGATGGAATGCCCGCCGACGAAACCTTCAGATCCTGGGGTGGGGAAACTGCTGGAGTAGTTTGCGCGCTGACGATCGATTCAGGATTTGCGCCGGCAGCGGCTGCTGTGAGCAGCGCAAAGAGTACCCCCGGTAAATGGCATCGGCCCATCTAATTCCCTCGTGGTTCGAATTGTCTGGGAGCATTGTATCGCCGCCGGGGTTCCTACCGGCCGCTCGGCATTTCTAGAAACAGCTACCCGTCCCAGCCTCGTAGGGATCGCCCCGTGTGGCGGTCCGCCTTGGTTGCCCTGCCATACTGCTCCACGACCACCTACCCTACCCGTCGGCATATCCAAAAACAGCAACCCGGCCCAGCCTCGTAGGGATCGCCCCGTGTGGCGGTCCGCCTGTTTCGCTTGGTCTACAACCCGGCTTCTTTCAGACTCCAGCGCAGCGGGTTCTGGATGGTGTATTCCCTCTTACCCCTCAGTTCCTCATCGTCCCGAATGATCCGGTCATGGAATCGACGTTGCCATAACCTGCCGAATAGAAGCCGGCTGCGGTATAGTCGTACCCTTCCAAGCGCCGATGATGACTGTTAGGGTACGAGCTCATGAGGCAGTATCGCAGGGAAACGAAGGCGGACCGCCACACGGGGCGATCCCTACGACGGAGATGGCGGAGCGGGTTGGCGAGAACTGGCACCCTGTCGTTCGCCTCCGCGCTTTGCCCTCCAGAAACAGCTCCCCGTCCCAGGCTGTATGCATCGCCCGGCCGATGATCTCCTTGGCGGCGCCGGCTATAGAAAACCGCTTGCAGCACCGGCTTAGCGCTCCCACTTTAGCTGTCCGAAACTATCAGGACCTCGAGGTTCCTGGGCCCATGCACCCCTTCAACTCGTTCCAACTCGATGTCGCTGGTGGCCGAGGGTCCTGAGATGAAGGTGAAGGGTCTCCTCTCAACAGCGCCGCCTTGCAAGGCCGCAAAAGCTTCGGGAACCAGCGCCACGATCTGGCTGGCTCGGAGGACGCAGAGATGATAGTCGGGCAAGAGGGTAATGGCGCGACGCCCCTGATCCGGTCCGCCGTCGAGCACGATGGTTCCGGTCTCGGCGATCGCCACCGCGCAGGCTGTGAGCACTCCGTCACTCCCGTCGAGCGCTGAATTGGCGAGACTGTCGTCGCGGAGGAACTCAACGCCGGCAGGGAGCCAGGCTTTGGACAGGCCC
>DHWR01000166.1:3950-4630 GCA_002413265.1 Chloroflexi bacterium UBA5177 | reverse complement strand
CTGATAGCGGCGTGGTAATCGCTGAGGCGCTCCACGAACCGCTCGAGGACGTCGTCCCGCGACAGATCGGAGCTAAGCCGATAATCACGCGGCGGGCTCGGTACCTCGGCATCCCGTGCGCCCGCGAGTGCCCGACGTATTCCGATCAATATGGCGTCTCGCGCTTCACTCATGGCTGGAATATGCGCATTGCGGGAGCTGTGGGTGGGTCGGGTTGTAGCTTCGAGTCGTCATGTTTGCGGCGCCCTGCGGGGCGCGGGCGAATGCAATTCGCCTCTACGACGGAGAGGGCGGCTCCGCCACCATTCGCGAAAGGTCTGCTTCGCAATTGGAGGGGCGTCGCGCATCGCCGTCCAGCCACTCAGCTCGCCCGGAAGCCAGGAGATGGCTCCCTTGCGCACCAACGGTGTTTGCGCCAGCCGTCCCATCTTCTGCGCGCGCTCGTACCGTCTTCGCTCCGAGAACATCCAACCAAGCGCCGCCATCGATATTCCCTCGGGAGTGGGACTCACGCCCGCCCGGTTTCTCTTTCGTTCGACGACCTTCCCCCGCAGATGCACGAGAACCTGGGGGATGTTGATCTCGACCGGGCAGACTTCGTAACACGCGCCGCAGAGCGACGAGGCGAAGGGCAGCGTCGAGGCGTTCTCGATCCCTCTCAGCTGTGGCGTGAGAATCGC
>DHWR01000166.1:2135-3741 GCA_002413265.1 Chloroflexi bacterium UBA5177 | reverse complement strand
ACGCACGCGCTGCAGCGGATACATCTTAGCGTCTGCCGGCCGACCGGATCCTGAAGGATGTTGGTCCGGCCATTGTCGAGAATCACGAGGTGAAACTCACGCGGACCGTCGCCTTCCCGCACGCCGGTCCAGATGGAGGTATACGGGTTCATGCGCTCGCCGGTGGAGGAACGAGCCAGTAGCTGAAGGAAGACCTCGAGATCCCGAAAGGTGGGGATCACCTTTTCGATGCTCATAAGCGTAATGAGCGTCTTCGGCAGGGTGACACACATGCGGCCGTTGCCCTCCGACTCGACGACACACACGGATCCCGTTTCGGCCACCGCGAAGTTAGCTCCCGAGATCGCCACCTGGGCCCGCAAGAACCGCTCTCGAAGGTGCTGCCGTGCCGCTTCGGTGAGGTCTGCGGGACTGTCCGAAAGATCTTTGGTGCCCAATCGGCGCTGAAACAGCTCGCGGATCTCTGCCCGGTTCTTATGAACGGCGGGCGCCAGAATGTGCGATGGCGGCTCTCCGGCCAGCTGAATAATCAGCTCCGCGAGATCGGTCTCCACAGGCTCGATGCCGCACTCCAGCAGCGCGTCGTTCAGACCTATCTCCTCGGTCATCATCGACTTGACCTTTACGACTTCTCTCGCGCCCTGTGCCTGTACCAGTTCGGTAATGATGCGATTTGCTTCCCCCGCGTCCCGCGCCCAATGCACCTGCCCACCTGCTGCCTGTACCATCCCCTCGAGCTGGACGAGATACACGTCGAGGGACCGAAGCGTCTGCTCCTTGATGGCCGCCGCCGAGTGGCGGAGATCCGACCAGTCGGGCAAGTCTTCAACCATGCGCGCTCGGTTGGCTCGCACCGTGCCGGTGGCCCTGGCGAGATTTCGTCTTAGCTGCGAATCCTGCAACGCCACTCGTGCGGCCGCTGCAAAGGGCGGCAAGGGTCCGCTGCGAACGAACTCAGCGGTCACGGTTGTGGCTCGGTCTGCGCCAGGATCTCGGCGAAGTGCATGGTGCGGACACCGGCCCGCTGCCTCCGAAGAGCTCCTCCGATTTGCATGAGACACGAGGTATCGGCTGACGCGCAGACTTCGGCGCCGGTCTCCCTCACGTGTCGACATTTGTCCGAAAGCATGGCCATGGAGGTATCGGCGTTCTTTATAGAGAAAGTGCCACCGAAACCGCAGCACTCGCTCGCGGCCGGCAGCTCAACTACTTCGATGCCACGAACCTGCTTCAGCAGCTGCAGAGGCAGGTCGGCCATCCGGAGCACGCGCAGCGAGTGGCACGTCGGGTGATACGTGACACGATGCGGGAAGTAGGCTCCCACATCCCTCACGTTCAGTTTGCGAACCAGGAACTCGGAGAGCTCGAAGACGCGCGGAGTCAGCCGCTCTACCGCCTCTACAAACGCGGCATCACCGCTTGCCTCCGCTAACTCTCGGTACGATTCACGAACCATTCCGACACACGACGCCGAAGGGCACACGACGGCGCCGTACGGCTCGAAGATCTGGACAAAGCGGCGAGCCAGAACTTCCGCTTCTTTCCGATAGCCGGTGTTGAAGTGCATCTGGCCGCAACAGGTCTGCTCCTCGGGAAACTGCACGTT
>DHWR01000166.1:801-1846 GCA_002413265.1 Chloroflexi bacterium UBA5177 | reverse complement strand
CCTCTCTTAGCTGCGATAGACGCGCCTGAGCTCATGGGCATTTCCCCGCATCCCGCATCAGGCCGTTGCCTGCTTAGCTGCGTTTGAGGGATTTGCGCGCATCACTCTTTCCCCGCATCCAGCCCCCGCATCCAGCAGTGGCAGCCGCGGCAGTCGCGCGCTCTAGCTGCGCTTGACGGATTCGAACGCATCGGTATTTCCCCGCATTCGGCATTGGATTGACTCCGTGGCAGGCTCTGCTCTTAGCCTAGCCAATTCCCGGCCGCGGCTTAAGCGAGACGCGGAACACCCCCGGTGCCGATGAAACCCGATAGAACGGCGCCGGGGGTGCGAGTCGGGAGGAAGGATTTGCGTGGGGCACAAAACGTGTTGCTCTTGAATACGGGGCTGGTTACAGAAGGCGTCGCGGCTGCGGTGATAGGCTATGGGCAACAAGACATTCTCAGCAAAGAGGTGGAGGGGGCTGATGAGGCGGTATTTGGCGCCGGTCATCCTGGTGCTGGCAATGCTCGCGGTCCTTCCGACGCGCACGCCCGCCGCCCGTGTGCTGGCCGATCAACCCGCTCCGGCTATCGCGCTGATACCGAGTACGGTCCCGGCGGGCGCCAACGCCTTCGTCACTGTCATTGGCTCGAACTTCGGCGCGAACGAGACGGTAACGATCTCCTACACCGCGAACTTGACGAACGGCAGTACCGCCGTGGAATCAGTCACCGCCACCACAGACGCCGCCGGCACCTTTACGACCGGCGGTTTGCCGGTGCCTTCCAGCGTTCAGCCTGGCCAGTATCTGGTTAGCGCCTTTGGAAGTGCCAGCGGGCGGCACGCGACTGCCGTGCTGACGGTTCAGGGCAACTCGGCATTGCCGACTTCAACTCCGACCCCGACAAACGTGCCGAGTTCGACGAGTACGCCTATTCCCACGGCGACCGCGACCCCGATGCCGACCCACGCACCTTCCTCGACACCGCCGCCCAGTAAACCGACGGCGACGCGCACGCCACCGAGGAAGCTCCCGGCGACGAGGATCACCATCATCGGCATT
>DHWR01000166.1:0-448 GCA_002413265.1 Chloroflexi bacterium UBA5177 | reverse complement strand
CTACCGAGGTCGCTCCGCCCTTGGCTGGGTGCTGGCCTTCACGAGCACTGCCGGCACAGGCAGGTTCGTCGCTCGTTTTCAGCTCACATATCAGAGGGCATCGGCCAGGCGGGACCGAGGGTTTGCCGTAACCCGCTGAGTGGTGCGAGGTGCATCTCATCGGGGCCATGTCCAGGCGGTATGCGTAGTTTCCACCAGAAATATCCGGTGGCATCGCGGATGTCGGGATCGGTGAGACCGGGCTACACTGCGCCCATGAGAAAAGCATGAACGGCAAGACCACCACCCAGCAGAAGGCGTTTTACGCTGCCGGTCAGCTCGCCAACGGCGTCTACAACTTTCTCAACAATCTTTTGGTTACCTGGGCCGGGCCGTTTACCAGCAATAACTATCTACTCACCTACCTCGGAAACACGCGGACCATCGAAGGAGTGGTGATACAGCCGCT
>DHWR01000168.1 GCA_002413265.1 Chloroflexi bacterium UBA5177 | reverse complement strand
CATCCGCCGGGATCCCCAGGGCCGCTTCGCCTTCCACCATGCCACCCACAATCTTCCCGGACCGCGGGCGCGCCGTCCCGCCCAGGTCGGCCTAGCGTCAGCAAGGAAGATGCGCGCAGTCGGCCGCCCATGGTCACCGTCGACGTAGAAGCCGGGGGGCCCAGGCGACTCTCTGGGCCGATATTCCGATTCGTTGTCCTCTTGAACACGGCAGCTTAGAGCAGTTGACTTAGCACCATGGCTAGGAAGCCGGGCTATTGGCAGACACTTCAAGCGTCTAAGGACGAAGCGATGCTTGCGGTCGACTTGTACAACGGTCTCTACGACCGTCGCCTTTGTCCGCTCGGCCATCCCCCCGGGGCCCGAGTCTACCCGGAGTTAGTCGCGCTCGGTTCGCTGATGAACACCATTTACACGACAAGGGACGTGCGCATCTAACCGCTGCGGCGGCAACTCCGAGACCTTGGGCCGGTCCGACGAGGAGACGCCCGCCGTCGTCGCCTTGAGGAGCGAGCCTGGCATCTCGACGAGGTGGCATCCGCCGTATGGTGCGTCGGATTGGCCGGGGAGTTCAGGAGGAGGACACAGAGGACACAGAGGATCCCCGGCAAGTTGTTGGCGGGCGATGGCGGACACCGACAGCCCTGACCCCGAACTGCCTGTGCTTCCACGTCTACATCTCACCGGAAGACAACTCAAGTGGTGCGCAGACGCGTGTCGAGTGAGATTCCTACGCAATCCTGTGCCCGACAAGGCCCCGCCGCTTGAACGCCATGGAAGTCGTGCCGGTCCTCACACCAGGGCCGCCGACCCTGGAGCTACTTGCGCTCCCTTCGATCCAATCATCACTTCGAACTCCACGTTCACACCGGGCAACACACGAACCCACTCGGCCGCGCTTAAGAGCCCCGAACGATGCATGAAGATTCTCTTTCCTGTCGGAACATCCTGCACGAAGCAGTAGCTCGGCTGCAGCGTCACAACAACCCCACGTCGTCGACCCGGAAGTACGGGCTGCGATGGAGGGTGATCCACCCGCAGTTCGATGGCGCACGGGCCCCTATCATTGGCCCCGAGAGAGAACCGGACACGGACCCCGGGGAACAAGTAAGTCACGTCCCCGGCGACTTCAAGTGAGAACCTTCCGAAGAACAGATTACTGCCTCCGTCCGTTAGTAAGAACCCATACCCCTTGTCATCGAAATAGGAGGTAATCGTCCCGGCCTGTTCGACCGCCACAGTAGCGTGGACCTCGTTAGAGGACCCCGTTCGCTCATTGACGTACTGCAAGTCGCGTTCGAGATAGGGCCAATCAGGCAAGGCTGCCCAAACGTTTCGCATGCTATCTGCTAACTCAGCCAAGCGCGTCAGTTCGTCTTGAACCAGGACAGGGTCAGAAATCCTGCGAGCGACGATTCGGGCAGCCTCGCGTGCACACTCGAACGTACCCTCGTCAAGGCGTCGATCGATTGTGCCTCCGCGCATCGCATCAACCCCAAGTTCAACGCCTTCGATGGCAATCCGGAAAGCATCTACGGGCTTCCGTTCCTCATCTGCCACCGATTCAGCAAGCCGCCGCCGAAGATTGACCCGATTGGTTACGACAATCATTGCCAGTTTTCCAGACGCGCCCGCCGCGGCTTCGCTGAAGTACTCCTCAGCCAGTTTGTGTTGGCCAAGGTACATGTGGATTTGACCCAGGATATTGGCGGTCTCGGGTTGGTGGAGACCTTGGTGCGCGGCTTGCGCCAGCGGAAGTGCCCTCTGCGGGTCATGGCCAACACGCGCCAGGTGACCAGCGAAGAAGAACTCAACAACAGGCCGGCTTGTTTCCGATGCGAACCTGAGGGCCTTTTCGTATTGTTGGGTTGCGATAGCAAGGTTGCCGGCCATTGACTCGATGAATGCCGACACACGCGGCACCTCAAAGTAGTCGGGGGCCAGCGAATGTGCTTGAGCGATCATCTCCCTTGCCGAATCGAGATCGCCACGCTTTGACATCGAAAGGGCTTGACGTAGCAGGTGAGCCACGGGTTCGTCGGCATCGCTCCGAAGCCTCACGGCCTGCGGCGCTAGGCCTCTCTGCTCTTCGTCAAGTCGACGGCGTTCCTCTGACCTGCGGAGCTCGGAATCACGCCGACGTACTTCCTCAAGCGTGGCGGTCGCCACTGGTTGCACCTGTTCGGTGAACTGGTAGGCAGTGGAAGAGAGACTGTAGAGAAAGACCAAGCCTGGACCTCCCATTGTGTCCAAGTCGAGCAGGGAGCTCCGTTGAAGCTCGTGTAGCGCCATGCGCGTCTCGTCCACGTGAAGACCTGAGAGCACGACGAGTTCCCCGAAGCCTGCCGGCCGCGCGAGGGCGAATAGAAGCTCAAGGAGGATCTTCGCAGCTGCCGTGAGGCCGTCGTAGATGGATCGCACGCAGTACTCGAGCAGCCGTTCCTGGTGACGAAGCAATAGCTCCGGCTGACCTCCCGCCTCGACCGCCAGAATGAACCATTTGACAGCCAGGGGGTTGTTACGGAGAGCGTCCACGATACTGACCATCTCGCGGTCCGCAAGGGTCGCTATGACTTCCAGACCGCGTGTCCTGGCTAGAGCCCTAAGCAAATGCTGCGCGTCCCTCTGCCGAAGGGGGCCAAGGGGGAACCTTCTTTCCAGCTGCCCAAGGCCAACCCTGCTTGTCAAGACGAGCTGTGTCGTAACGGGCAGCGCATCGAACAAGGTGATGACCTCCGATGCGTCGACCGTCTCAAGATTGTCGATTACCACCAGTGCGGGGATACCCCGCAGATTCTCACCAAGCTGACTGGCCGTCTCAAGGAAACCAACTCCTAGCGGCGCGCCCAGTGCTTCAGCGATCCCGAGCGCATCGCGAGCCGCAACTGTAAGTTGCTCAACACCAGCTGCGGTGAGAATCTCAGCCTTCAGGGATATCCAGAGGATCGCTTCGAACGGACATTCGGGGTCATCGAGCAGCGAGTAGAGAGTGCTCACCGTCAATGCGGTCTTGCCGACACCGGCTTCACCAGCGACCGTCACGACCGGCTGTCGACCATCAAGAATAAGCTTGCGAAGCGATCGCTGCTCCTCGCCTCTTCCGACGAGTCCCGTCTCGTCGAAATCAGGTAGAGGCAGATTTTGGAGAATGCGGGACACAGGAGTGGGCAGGTCGATCAGTGGAGCCCACTCCGGTTCACTTATCAGTCGGCCGACTACCTTCGCCGTTCTTGTCCAAGGACCCGGATTCTTGGCGATGACCGCCGCGATTCGGAGGACAGTCTCCGGATCATCAATCAGGAGTGATCTGATATGCATCACTCGGTGGCGTATCGGGACCAACTCATCGAGAAACTGTGCCGTCGATCGGAAGTGAGCCGCGATGTCGGAAGGGAGGCGCCGATCATGCATGTGAAGGAGCGCTATCGCCTCGGAGAGATGGAGGTAATCGAGAAGGCGGGCCGGCGAGGATTCGGGCCGTGATTCCTTCGCCTCTCGCTCAAGTAGTGCCTGCAGGTAGGGACCGAACATCTGCTCGCGCGATACCTGAGGGACCACCCATCCTTCGAGCACGTCGCGCAGATCGGTTTCAAGTGCCTCGAAAAACGCGTAAAGGCGTTGTCTAACCAGAACGGGCCCGGATTCCTTCAACCCTCACCACCTTGCTTAGGCGCTATGCCTCGGTCTTCCTCCAGCCGAGTGCTTTCGCGCGCGTGGAGGCGCCGGATGGCCGGGACCCGCCCGGCCGGCGGTAGCGCCAGGGTCTCGGGGATGTCCACGGACCGTACGGTATCCCGGACCGTCGTGACGTGCCAGGCTGTGCCCTGACTTTAAACTCAGGAATCGCCCCGTCTGGACTGTTTGCGCAGGTCAGGGCCGGTGAACGCTCTTCGTTTAAAGCTGGGCTCAGGCGTGTTCGGCACTACCAGGGCCCGTGGGCTAGCCCACGAGGCCCGGGGCACTCCCCCCACGCCAGCCGCGGGCTGACTCGCCGCATGGCGCCAGAATCCAGAAACGGCAGGCAGTCGAGCGCCGTGCGGGTTAGGGCCACAGAGGCCCCGGCGGCCCACACCAGAGAGGGAGACCCGTTTCGGCGGCGGCCCGATCTGACCCGAGCAAGTCGCGGAAGAGCCGAGCGCAAGGGAGGCCAGGAACCGTACGGGTTAGGGCCACCGCGACCGGGGCGCCCCACCCAGCCCACCACACCGTTGGCAACGGCTGGTGAGGAGTTGATGGCGCACCGTCTTCCTCCTCCCCGAGTTCTTTGGTCGGATCTCGTTGAGGATGGAAGCGGTGGTCTTCTACTTCAAGGACCCTCAGGTCGTTCGTACACCACGTCCGTGGACTCTATGGTAGGCGCGGAACTCGCCGCTCAGCAGCCGGGAAAGCATCCAGGCGGCGGACGCGAGGAAGAGCCACGATGCCACCCAACTCCCGCTCCGCATGGGTGCCAGCTTACTGAGCGATCCGCCCGTAGGCGCATCCCAGGAACGCTTCCGACTGACGTGTCCAGAGGTACGCCCGGACGACGGTCCTCATCCGGCCCG
>DHWR01000240.1 GCA_002413265.1 Chloroflexi bacterium UBA5177 | reverse complement strand
CTCGTAGTCCAGGTGCTGCCACTGACAGCCGCCGCAGCCCATCTGGTAGTACGGGCAGGGAGGAGCCACCCGAGACGCGGCCGGATCGATCATCTCCCGTACCACACCACGCCACTGCCTGGATCGACGGTCGACCTCGGCCAGGACCCGCTCACCGGGGATGCCGCCGTCGATGGATATGCGCCGCCCTTCATGCTCCGCGACGGTGCTTCCTTTGGGGGACCAGGCGCCGAGGGATAGCTCCAGCTCGATGGGCGGTCGCGCTTTTCTTTTTGTCACAGGGAGAAAGGTCCTGGGGGCAGGAGAAACTGGATCGATTGGCACATGAGGCATTTTCGCAATGGGAGGGCGAAGCCACAATTACCAGACAAAGCCACTTGCTCCCGCGCTACGCGCCTTGGCAAGGAGGAATACGGGGATCTTTTTAGTGGCCGCCGCTCTGCACTGGCGAGGAGGTGCAGGGCTAGAGGCAGCGACGAGCCAAGAGCCCAGCGCAACGAGCACGGAATTTCTTTGCAAGCGCTTGTTGTCTGGGCGTTAGGCTCGAGGGCAGCACAGAGCTGATGCCAATCGCGTAGCGCGCCGAGGAAGCCGGCAAGTGACCTCCAACCACGGCTCTGGCGATGTCCACTTTGCAGCGAGCTATTCCCAGTTCTTGAGGGGTGGGAGGGGCGTAGATGCAGCGATCGTGCTGGGCGCAGTAGTAGACCCGCGCGATGGGGCGACCTGGCTGCGCGACGAAGAGCATCCACTCGAGCAGAGAGCTGCAGGACCGGTGGAAGGGGTAGAGGACGGTCTTCGAGGCGCGATACCACCGGCTAAATGTGGCCGACACCGTGAGGGGCCGGTTAGGCTCAAGGGTACGACATGATGCGTACTCGGAATACAGAAGCGGGCCGCCGGCGGTGACGGGTATCACATGGACAGAGATCGACGGTCCTGTTCTCAGCCGAACTGCAGGACCGGCGGCCGGAGCCGGATGGATGTGGATGAGCGGGGTTTGCAGCATGGTGGGCTTGCCCTGACCAGGGGAAGTCATGAGCTGTGCCCAGCCGCGAACGGACAGGCCACGTAATACCACGTAACTCGTGCGGGTAAGGGTCTGACTCACCGCAATGGTGGTCGTCATGCGGCGGATGCCGCCCATGGCGAGCTCTCCAGGGCAGCCGGCCCACGGCGCACCTGGTGGAGGGATCAAGGGCGGGTACAGGTCACCTTCCCCATTCGACCTCGGGACCTCGGCCCCGAGGGAGCTGCGGAGACAGTCCCAGGTGCTTATGGGACGAGCGGAGTTATTGGTCAGTCTGACAGTGGTGAGAACGAGGGCGTTACGCGGGTAGACCGCTTTCTGAAGCTGCAAAGAGAGGTGGATTTGACGCGTTGTGGTCTGGACGATGGTGGCGTTTCTAACGGATTGCGCGCGAAGGGGCAGAGCGCTCACGTGAGCAGCCCCTGGCTCCACGCAAAGGACAGCAAGGACCACTGCGGCTGGGATGACACGCATAGTCTCTCCATCTGTGTCTGGGAAAGTCTGCTTCAAGCTCTGCTGACCTATGAAACGCGTGCTGTCGCCAGCGGTAACACAATACAGCTCGCCCCTCGGACTTCGTTCGCTACCCCACTGCAGGGTAGAGACATCACTGGTCCTCAACCGCGGGCGACCGCAGCTCGCCCCTACGACCCTGATGGCGGAATGGTGACCATCGCTACGCCAGGAGTCGCGGCGGGCCGTCCCGAAAGGGTGGTATTGCTGACAGTACCGCAGCTCGCCCTACGACTCTGATGGCGAAATGGTGGACATCGAGAATACAGTTGGGCGCCCCGTCAGCTTCGCATTAGCGACTAGCCAGGATTCTCGTCGTCGTGCTGACTGCGGCGGACGAAGGTCCGGATCCTGGGAGTGAGACGACGTGGGTTGCGGAGCGGGCGGAGCGTCGAGTGAATAGTGCGTCGTGGGCTTTGGTCGTGGTGAAGACGAGGGTGTCTGCGCTAATGGGGACACGTCGGAATAGTGCCTCTCGCTGCTCTCGGGCGCTCGATGATCCGGCGAGTAGGACAGTATGAGGACCGACGACAATGCGCAACATTCCGACGCAGTTGACGGGAACCGAGCAGACATCGTCCGGCGCGATGGCAGCAAGGTTCACGCCTTCTACGCTGATGGCCACTCCGGTGCGCAGGGCCGTGACCGGGATGTGTCGATGCTCGAGATCCGAGCGCCAAGCGGCGTAGGTTGCGGAGGGATACTCGGTGCCGACATCGAGGACTTCGCGAACCGCGTAGCGGGCTATCACAGCGCGCAAGCCGGTGATATTCGAGCCCCGAGGATCGGTGACGATGACGGCGTCCAGCTCTCTGGAACGGCCGAGGAGCCGTGAGCCGAGCCCTCGCAAAAGCGCCAGTGGATGTGGTGAGCCGTCGATGAGAACGGCGCGGTGTGGCGTCGTGAGCAGGATAGCTTCACCGGAACCCAGCCACACCAGTTGCGCTGGTTGAACCGTGGTCGCCATCGCTTCGGAGGCGCTCAGCAGTGTGAGCCCAACGGCGCCGGCAATCAGAACTTCACGGCCGCGACTTGCCCATTGCGCCACCGGTGCCCAGTTCGATTTCCTCAGCAACCATCCGGCGATGACGGCTAATGCCACGTAGTACGCGGCGATTGCAGGCACTCCCAACGGACCTCCGGTATGAAACGCCGGTACCCTGGCAAGCCACACCGTCAGAGTCAATACGAAATGTAGGAGGGCAGAGGTCACGCCTGCCAGTGGCGCGGCCAGGCCTGGGATGCCTCCGATCGCACCCAGTACGAAGCCGAAGATGATCAAGAGAGGCAGCAGCGGGAGGACGAGCGCGTTGGCGATTGGTCCAATGGCCGAGACCGTCCCGAAGCCGATCGCAACCACGGGAAGCGTCCCCAGCTGGGCAGCCAGGGTTACGCTCAACGACTCTCTGAATGGCGATGGCACGCGACTAAACAGACGGCTGAGCGGCGGAGTGAAGGCGACGATGGCGAAGGTGCCGATGGTCGAAAGCTGAAAACCGATATCCGATATGAGGTCGGGCTGCAAGCCCACCATGACCGCCGCGGCGGCCGCGAGCGAGACGAGCGTGACCGTCGTTCTGCCCAGGTACGAAGAGATGAAGACGAGCGTCCACATGATCGCGGAGCGGACGCCCGAGACGGTGAGGCCGGTCAGCAACACGTAGATCCAGAGCGCGAGCAAGGCCGAGGTCAGGGTGAGGAAGCGACGCCTGAGAAGGCGTGCCAGCTCGAACATGGTGCCGGCGACCATGGCTACTTTTATGCCGGAAATGGCGACGATGTGAATCAAGCCCGTGGCGACAAATGCCGGCGCTAGATCACCCAGTGAGGCGCTTCTCGCCCCGAGAGTTATGGCGATCAACAGTGAGGCCTCCGGTTCCGGTAGCCAGGAGTCGATGTTCCGTTCGATCGACTGGCGCAACATGACGAACCAACCGGCCAGGCCGGTGTTACTCGGGCCCCTATCGATAACCCGGACGAAGCTCATGGTTGAGCGGATGCCCCTGCGAGCCAGGATGTCTCGAAAAGCGGTGCCCGCGGCATTGGACGGAGTGCGGAGCCTCCCACTGAGCACGACCACATCCCCATATGCCAGCGGCTGGCTCAGGGGCAGATGGAGCTCGAGCTGACCAGAAATCGGACGGGCCTTGCCGCCCGCCGTGAGCTGTTTTGCAGTTACGACATAATTCGCGCCGGTGTCTCTGATGTCCGGTTCTGCAGTGACCACGCCCGACAGCTGGACGGTGCGGCCGTTGTAATAGCTCAGGTCATGCGGTCCGGGCGGGCCTGCTGCACCTGGGGCGCGCGCCGCACCGAGAAGCAGCATGGCTAACACGGCCGCGGCCGTCCAACCGCGTCTCCTGCAGCGCAGGAGGGCCGTGGCAGTGCCGAGCGCCGCCAGGATCAGCAAGGGAATGAGCGGCAACCCGATCCACGAGCCCAGCACGATGCCCGCGACAAAGGCGCATGCCAGCCAGGCAAGGATCATGAAGCCTCCCGCCAGGGCGCCGCTCTCGGAGTTTTAGTCGTTCAGGCCGAGCACCAATGATGGGGTGGGAATCTGGTGATCCTCGGTGGTCGGCACAACTGCCGTGCCAACCGAGAAAAATTCGATGACGTGCGAGCCCCAGCCGTGGCTGCGTTCCTGGAGCTGGACGCCGACGATGCCCTCGGCTTGCACACCCTCGGCTTCGGCCTGCATGCGTTCCATGGCCAGCTCTCGGGCATCGTACAGGGCCTGGGTGTAGTTGGGCATCTCGACGTTCTGGCCCATCTGCTTGAACATGCCGCGCAGACCCTGATGGGCCACGTGATAGACGCAGTTACCCATCACCAATCCGACTGGGCGATAGCCGGCCGAGAGAAGGGTCCAGAAATCTTGACCCGACAGGTCGCTGGTGAACGGCCGGTTGTTGGGCGCTCTGTGCAGCTTGCCTTCGCGGTGCCTCACGGCGGTGCCGATGGCGATGAACTCGGCGAGATGCTCACCCCATTCATAGCGGCCCACCTCGAGACGCACGCCGACGACGCCATCCGCGCCTACCTGGTCCGCCTCTTCCTCCATGCGAGTCATGGCGAGCTCACGGGCGTGGTACATCGCCTGCGTGAGAACTTCCATCTCCTGGTTCTGGCTCCAGTTCGACTGCTGATATCCGATGTGATAGATCGAGCTGCCGACGACCAGACCGAGTGGATCAAAGCCCGCCTGCTTCACGAGCAGGAATTCGTTGACGGATAGATCGCTGGTGAAGAAGCCGCGTTTTTCGGCCTCCTTCATGCGCTCGATGCGCTCTCGCCCGTGCGTCGGGACGCCTTCCAAGGATGCGGGATCGTAGGTCATGGTTTTTCCTCTCTCTCTCTCGGGATGCCCTAAACCGGGCGGGTTACATGGGAATTTGGGTCATTGGGAGGCGCTACGGGGGCTGATTGGTTGGGGGCACCCCTAAAGGGGTGCAGCTACACGGGATTGCTACGCCAACGTGCGAACAACGGCCGCGGTTTCACGGCGCAGGTCGATCGTCTGTCGAATGGGCGGAATCGTGTGCCGGGGGGCACGCTCGGTTATCGCGGTGCCCATGGCGTGGAAGGTGAATATCATGTCGGTGCGCTCGTTGTCGTTGCTGCCCCGCACCTCGTACTCTTCCTCCTCCTGCTGGATGCTCATGCCGACGATCCCGCTGCATCCAAGCTCCAGACCGCCCTCATGAAGGTGGCGTGTAGCGAGGTGTCGAGCAGCATAGAGGCCAGCAGTGAAGTCCGTCAGCTCCTGGTTGTTCCAGCCTCCCCACGAGCTCGACATTCGCTGGTTCCAGCTGGGGACCGCGTGGTAAACGCTGCTGCCGGCCACGACGCCAAGCGGCCAATGGCCGGAGGCGTACAACTTCCACACGTCCTGGCCTGAAAGGTTGGTGAGCGCGGGCAGCGGCGCCGGCTCCATGCCCTCGAAGCGCATGGCGGTGCCCACGAAGCTGAACTCGATCATGCCGGCCGACCATTCGTAGCGCTGGAGCTGTGGCCGGACCCCGGCCACGACGTGCGCCCCCAATAATGAGGCTTCCTGCCCCATGCGCCCGAGCGCGAGAGATCGCGCGTGATTGATGGCGGTCGTGGGGACCGAAAGCTCGCCGGAGGGCGTATACCAATCGATAAAGCGCCAGCCCACGTGGTAAGCGGAGCTACCCATGACCTGAGAGATGGGCCGCAGCTTGGTTTGTCGGGCCAGGAGAAATTCGTTGACGGAGAGGTCTGAGGTGAAGAACGATCCATCGAGCAGCCGGGCATTCTGCAGGCGCTTTGTGGCCTCGACGGGAATGCCGCCACGAGCCAAGGACTCGAGGCTGGTGGCGCGGCGCTGTTCCTCGACGGCCAGCTGCTCTTTTCTCAGAGCGTCCTGCTGTTTCTCTTCGGCGGATTTGCCGAATCCGAATGGCATGGTTTCTCCCTAAGGGCCGACGAGGCGCTCGAGCGCCAGCCGAGCCTGCTCGTTTTTCCCGGCTTGCTCCGTCAGCTCCTGACTAAGAGCGTCGATCCATTCGTCCAGGGTCAGCTGATCGGTTTTGAGAACAATGCCACGCACCGATTTGCCGCGCGCACATTCAATGCCCTGCTTTTCGACGCGCAGCTCATACCGGCAGTCGCCGAGCTGAACGCCTATCTTCGAGACTCGCTTAGGCCCTCCAAAGAGCCCGCCGCCCTTGCGCTGCAACTCGGTCTGTCCGGGCAGCGCCCCTTCCAGCTTGGCGGCCAGGGCTTCCGTAAAAGCAGCCAGATCCGTGGAATCGGCACGGAGCGAGGCTGCCAGAAGCTCGAACTGCATTCCGTCCTGCTCCATGGACTGCTACCCCTCGTCTCGGATGATGCCTATGGTAGCAGGGGAGATGCAGAGCATGATCAAGGCACATGGGGGTACGAAGATGCTGGAGGCTTGGACTCGCACGGTCCTCCGTTTCCGTTTTTTGGTGCTCGCCTGCTGGCTGGCGGTGGCTGTCCTAGGCGGGATCTCGGCCACGCAACTGCCTGGCCTTCTCTCCAACAGTTTGACAGTGCCGGGAACGAGCTCTGAACAGGCAAATTCCACGCTCGCCCTCCACTTTGGGGAGAACCCGGAGGGAACCTTTACGGTCGTGGCGCCGGCCGGCGGAACTGCGGCCAAGGCCAAACAACTGCTTGCACGACGTCTGGCCGCTGCCGCCAAGGATGTGCCGGGGTCTCGCGCAACGACGGTGACCGTACAGGACGGTCTTGCCTATGGCGACATCGTGACAGGGCTGGATCTCCAGCGGGCGGAGACATACACCGACCCTTTGCGGAAGGCATTGGCGCGAACGGCACATCCCGCCGCTTACGTTACGGGGCCGCCGGCCATTCAGCACGATCTCGATCCCATCCTGGCGGCCGACCTCCGCAAGGGCGAGCTTGTCGCCGTGCCGGTCGCACTGCTCCTACTCGCGTTAGTGCTGGGCCTGCGAGCAGTGTTCCTGCTGCCTCTGGTGTTCGCGGCCAGCACGATAACGGCCGCATTGGGCGTTGTCTACCTGGTGGCGCACGTGGTTACGATGGTGTCCTACGTTCCGAACCTCGTCGAGCTCATGGGTCTCGGCCTGGCCATCGACTACTCGCTGCTGTGCGTACAGCGGTTCCGAGAGGAAGCCGGCAACCAGGACGTGCGGATCGACGACGCCATCGTCCGAACGATGGCAACCGCCGGCCGCTCGGTCCTTTTCTCGGGGCTGGCGGTTGCCGTAGGACTCTGCACCGTTCTCTTGATCCCGGTTCCTTTCATCCGCTCTCTGGGAACTGCAGGGGTGATCGTCCCGGCTGTTTCGACGGTCGCGGCGCTCACCGTGCAGCCTGCACTGCTGTCGCTGTTCGGACGACAGACCCTGCTTGGCAAGCGTGTCGTGGCCAGCGGCGGGAGTGCGCGGCCGCGGCAGATTTGGCGGCGGCTGGCGCGGACGGTAATTCAACGCCCGGTTGCGGTATTGTGTGCTTCGGCGGCCGTGCTCGTAGTCATGGGAGCGCCCGTTTTGTGGCTCCAGCTGACCCCAGGGTCGCTCGACACGATTCCGAGATTCACCGAGTCGGGCAAAGGATTGACCCTATTGCGCGAACGCGTGGGATCGGGCACGATTACTCCGATCGAGATTGTCCTCGACAGCGGCTTTCGAGACAAGGCTCGCTCCGGTACTCTGTCCGCCGCGACACTTCGACTTGCAACGACCCTCTTACGAGATCCCGAGGTCTTTGTCGTCGCCATTGGCTCTCGCCAACCGTACATAGATGACTCGGGCCGCTACCGACGTATGCTGGCGATTGGGCGACATTCATTCGGCGACGAAGCGACCCTGCGGCTCGTACAGCGGGTGCGACAAGATTACGTGCCCGCAGCTAAATTCCCCCGGGACGTTCGCACGTCGGTCGGCGGCGTGCCGGCCGAAGGGGAAGACTTCCTCAGTCGAGTGTACGGAGCCTTTCCGTGGATCGTCGCGGCAGCCCTACTCCTCGCGTACGTCGTGCTGCTGCACGCATTCCGTTCGTTGCTCTTGCCCCTGGTAGCTTTGGCCCTCGACGTGGTATCCGTCTCCGCGGCCTACGGCCTGCTCGTCGTGACATTCCGGTTCGGCGCCGGAGCAAGACTACTGGGGCTCTACCAGACTCCACAGATCGAAGGCTGGGTCCCGGTCCTTCTTTTCGCCACACTCTTCGGCCTTTCCATGGACTACCAGGTCTTCCTGGTGTCTCGAATGCGGGAGGCGTGGGACCGGAGTCAAGACCACCCGGCTGCGATCGCCGAGGGCCTGGAGCGGACGGGACGTATAGTGAGCGCCGCCGCCGTGATCATGGTCGTGTGCTTCTCCGGTTTCGTGACGGGGCGGTTGGCGGGGCTTCAAGAATTCGGCGCCGGGCTGGTGCTGGGGGTGCTTCTCGACGCGACCGTCGTACGCCTGATGCTCATGCCGAGTCTGATCGTGCTGCTCGACCGTTGGAGCTGGTGGCTGCCGGCCGGGATCGCTCGGATAGCAGGCGTTCAGGCCTCCCCTCTGGCAGATCGCAAGAGGAGGCCTGTGGAGCGCCTGACAGCACTTAGTTCACGACGGTAATCGCCAGCCGCGCTGCCGGCAGCTGGTAGCCCATCGCCAGTCCTGGCAGATCGCGAGCGTAGGTCAGCATCGGCGCCATACCGTACGGCGTGTTGGCAAAGGACGGCGTCTCGGTGAACAGCACCGGGTATATGTCGATGAGATGTGTCCCCGCACCGCCGGTGGCGCGAAGCTCGAGCTGCATGTCCCCGTTGCTCGAGAAGCCGCAGCCGTAGCCGATGTAGCTGTTGTCGTAAGTAACGCCCCGGGTGTTGTCGAGTTGGGTCCAGCCGATCCCCTTCAGGTGCACCGTGAAGAGCTGCCCTTCCTTGACGGTGAGAGCGGAGACGCCGCTTCCCACGATGTTCTCCTTGAGGAAGATCGGCTGTTCGGCGACGAGCTTACCGGCCTGGAGCATCTGCACAGCGTGCCAGCCGCCTAATCCATCCGGCGATGTAACCGTCGTCGCGACCACACCGTTCGTCGGCGTGGCCTCGCTCAGCGGCTGTGAGACCGTAGTCCAGCAGATGCTCGTGCAGTTGATCCGGCTGCCCACCACCGTGGACCACACTAGGGACACCCGTGCACTGGAGGTGAGCCCCGAGGCCTTCACCGTAATGCTGTGGTTGACTGGGACCGCTGTCGCGCTGAGCTGCAGGCGCACCGATCCATCAGGTACCTGCCCGAACTCCTCCAGTGTGGTGCGCTGGTCGAGGGTCGGGGTCACCTGGGCGGGCCAATCGAGGCGCGCGACCGGACGGCCGGCGTCGCGCGTCACGCGGAAGGTGCGGCTAAAGCCGTGCGCCCAGGGGATGGTGGTCTGCTGGATGTTGAGGTAGGGGTACGTGATGGCATCCTCGACGCCGACTACGTGGTTGCCCACCTGGCCGGCTGCGCGGATCACGACTTGCGCCGTGCCGCGGGTCCAGTTCGCGGTGAGGGCCCCGACGTAGTGGTTGTCGTAGAGCAGGGCGCCGCCCCCCTCGTAGAGGGACGAGCCAATGCCGCGGTAGGTGATGGTGATCGGTGTCCCAATCGGGCCGCTCGTGGGATTGATGGAGAACGAGCGCTGAATCAGGAAGCCGCCGTGGGCGACCTGTGTGTGGCCAACCACCGCGTAGAGGTCGTGCAGGCCGCCGAAGTCGACCGGCGCCCGCAGCGACACGTGGAAGGCGCCGGATCCGTCGGTCGTCAGCCGGTTCAGGACGACAGCCAGATGCGTGACCGACCGCCCGTGGTAGTCCACCGTCTCCGGCTGCGGGTCCACGACCCAGGTAACATTCGCGGTCGACCAGGTGAGGACGATCGCGGTCTTAGCCGGCAGGCCGGAGCCGGAGATCGTCACGGGCGTGCCAGGGATGCCCTTGATGGGGCTCACGTTCAGGATGCCCATGTGATCGCTGGGCGTGGCGGCGTCGGCGACCGGTCCGGGAAGCTGAGCAGCTCCGGGAATCGCCGGGGTCGGGATTGCGATGAAGCTGCTGTTCGCACTGGCGGGCATGACCGGCCAGGCGAAGGTCGCGGCGAGGAGACAGATGAGCGCGCGTCGTGCGAGGTTCATGGTAACTCCCTTAGGGGGTGACCGACAGCCTCGAGGACGGCGAGAGATACTGCTGGGAAAAGGATCCCGTGTACGACTTCAGGTGGGCCTTCTTATTGGCCTTGGTCTTGACCACGACCGTGAAGTCCACAACGCCGATCGGATAGGTAGCCGGAATCGCCCAGGGCGCCTCCCAGTAGGACACAGCCTTCGGGAGACCATTGCCGCTGTGCGACGTGTACTTCAGCGTGATTGGGTTGAGGCCTGGGATGTTGACGACTGCCGACTTGACGTTTTTGGCCGTCAGTGCCGCTCCGGCGGCCTTGACGTTGTTCCCCCACATGCGGAAGACCACCATCTGTCCGTGCTTGAACAGATTCTGCTGAGCACAGACGGAGGAGACGCCGCCGATGGGGCCGGTCACTGTGTCCACGTAGAGGAGTAGGTTGACCTTGTTGCCCTGGATCGGTGGACCCGGAACGGGGGTTGGTGTAGTCGTCTGGTGGGCGGGGCTGGCATGCGCCCCGGTCACAAGTGCGAGGCCGAGCGTGCCGCTCACCGCGATGAGTGCGATCAATCTCTTCATGGGATTTCCTTCCTGAATTTTCGTGTCGGCTATTTGACGAGGGTTAGCTTGCCACTGAGGCTGCCGGAAAACGAGCCGCTCTGGAAGCCCGAGGTATCGTCGAGCTTGAGCGTGCCCTTGAATTTGAGCGTGCCCTTGGCGCCTTTGGCCTTACCGGTACCGGCAGTCACCTTGGCGCTTCCCTTGACGGTGACCGTGACGGGACCACTCTGACCGCTACTGCAACCGGTTGACTTGGCAGCGTTTACGGAAAACTTGATCGATCCCGAGGCCCCTTTGATGGACGCTTTGCCCTTGAAGGGGACGCACAGGTTGTCTGATCCGGTCGCGTTGCCAGTGCCGGAGAGTGATCCGGCCCCGATGAGCGAGGCAGAACCGCTGCCCGTCACGGACATGATCTTGATGGAGCTGCCGCTGATCAGCAATGAGGCGGTTCCCGAGTAATGGCCCTTGAAGCTGACCACCTTGCTGCTTCCCGCAGCATTCGCGGACGCTGCCGCATTAAGGAAGCCGGCCCCCGCCAGCATGAGTAGGACGGCGAAAATCTGTACCTTCTTCATTGAATGTTCCTTCCTGAATGGACGTGTGAAACGTCTGATTTATCCAGCGACTGAACTATGTCAGGAAGAGCATGAGGCAGGACGCCGCGGTGGGCCATCGGACCGAGGCCCGATTTTTCCGTTTCCCTCGTCCTATATGTCGTGGTAAGAGACATGGGCAACGCAGTCCACCGGCGGCAAAGGTCATCCGGGGCAGACGAAGGCAGTAGATTTGACTGAGGAGGAAAGGTATGGACGGCGAGCTTCGCACCCAACTCATGAAGGCCATAGACCGGAACCTAGAGAGGTCGCTGTCGGAGCTCTCGGAGCTGGTGGGGCAGCCGAGCATTTCGTCGCAAGGCGTGGGGATGGATGCGGCAGCCGAGCTGGTGGCGGATCTGCTGCGCCGGCACGACCTCTCCTCCAGACTCATCGAGACACCGTCGTATCCCGTGGTTTACGGCGAGTGGAAGGGAGGCAGGCCCGGCTCGTTGGTGCTGTACAACCATTACGACGTGCAGCCGGCCGACCCGCTCGATCTCTGGAACTCTCCACCTTTTGAGGTCACCCGGGTCGATGGCAAGCTGGTCGGCCGGGGCATCGCGGACGACAAAGGTCACATCATCAGCCGTCTGGCGGCTCTCGATGCGGTGCGCGAGGTGCTCGGGGACCTGCCGTGCACGGTGAAGCTCATGATCGAGGGTGGGGAGGAGATCAGCAGCCCGCACATTCCCGAGTTCGTGCAGGAGCATCGTGATCTGCTGGCGGCGGACGCCTGCATCTGGGAGACGGGAGGCGTCGATTTTTCCGGCCGGCCCGTGATCACGCTGGGCATGCGGGGGATTTGCTACCTGCAGTACGACGTTCGGACGATGTCGCGGGACGCCCATTCAGGAATGGCTCATCTGCTGCCTAACGCCGCTTGGCGCCTGGTGCAGGCGCTGGGCACCTTGAAGGACCCAGAGGGTCATATTGCCGTGGAGGGTTTCTTCGACGACGCGCTAAAGCCGACCGAGCGTGATCTCCAGCTGATCTCCGAATTGCCCAACGCAGACGAAGACATGTACGCCAGCTACGGAATCAGCGAGTTCATAAACGGCCTGAGCGGGGACGCAGCGGAGCGCGCGGTCTACTCGCCGACGGCGAACATTGCGGGCTTCAGCAGTGGCTACCAAGGAGCCGGCGCGAAGACCGTCATTCCGTCCAGCGCCATGGCCAAGATGGACTTCCGACTGATTCCGGATCAGGACCCGGAGGACATTTATCGGAAGGTATGCAGCCACCTTGAAAGAGAAGGCTTCGGCGACGTCGAGGTGACGTATCTGGGAGGCGAACGAGCAGCGGCTACCGATCCGGACGAGCCCTGGGTGCGGCTTGCGATCGAGACGGCGCGCGAGGTGTATGGGAAGGAGCCGATCGTCTGGCCGATGATCGGGGGCTCCGGCCCGATGCATCCGTTCCGTCACACGCTCGGAGTCCCCATCGTGACGTCTGGGGTGGGAGACCCTGAGACCCTCATCCATGCCCCGAACGAGAACATCAGGATCGAAAACTTCGTGCTCGGCACTTTGCACACCGCGCTGCTGGTTGCGCGCTACGCGCAGGGCAGAGCCGCGGCTACATAATTTTCTTGCCGAGAGCAGACAGTGCAAATTGCACGGCGAGCTTGGCCGTCTCATTTCGAGTGTCGAGAACCGGGTTGACCTCGACAATGTCGATAGATCGCGTCAAGCCAGAGGAGGCGAGCAGCTCCATGGCGAGATGAGTCTCGCGATAAGTCAAGCCGCCGAGCACCGGCGTCCCGACGCCCGGCGCCTGCAGGGGATCGACGACATCCAGATCAAGGCTGAGGTGGATGCCGTCGACTCCGTCTCCGGCACGCTCTATGGCGAGCCCCATCACGGCCGGGAGGCCCATGCGGTCGATATCGTGCATGGTAAAGACCATGACGCCGTGTTCCCTGAGAAGGGCGCGCTCGCCCGGGTCTATCTCCCTCACCCCGACGACGACGATGTTTGCAGGCTTCGTTTTTGGTGCGAAACCACCCAGATTCACGAGCTTCTCATCGCCAAAACCGGCAAGCGCTGCGAGCACCATACCATGGATATTGCCCGAGGGGGATGAGTCGCCGGTGTTGAAATCGCCGTGGGCATCCATCCAGATGATCCCGACCCGGCGCCGGGCCGTGACGCCGGTCAGTGACCCCAATGAGATGCTATGGTCTCCACCCAAGACTAGAGGGAAGCAATCCCGGTCGATAGCGTCTGATACTTTACTCGCCAGGTGCTCGGCCATGGCGACTATGGGTGCCAGATACTTCAAATTGTGCGGGCCGGTGTCGATGGCCTCGGGGACCGGAGCCGGAATGTTACCGAGATCCGTGACCTCGTGGCCGATGTTTCTTAGCGACTGCTCGAGGCCGGCGTAGCGGATGGCGCTGGGGCCCATGTCGACTCCACGCCGGTCCGCGCCGAGGTCGACGGGAGCTCCAATTATGGCGATATTCATGGGTTTGCAGGCAGTTTGAAAACGTTGAATATTGGGGCGGCAGAAGGGTTTACATCCGCAAACTCCTCTGATATACTTCCGTTGTAATACTTTATGTGGCGACGTGCGCCCAGCGGGTTGTCACCCATATTTGAGGTAGCGATGAATGAGGCCAGAGTGGGGCACCACTCCATGGCCTCGAACTGTTGTCTCCCCACCGAAAGGAGGTGCGTTTGTACGCGCCTGCAGATGAAATGTCTCCCCAAGACGATGTAATTCGCGGCCACCTGGCGATGGAGCCAGAGGAGCCGCAGCCAGAACATCACGACCCACTCTCAGCGCTTGAAAACGAGCAGGCCCAGGATGCTGTTCGACTGTACCTGCGCGAGATCGGACGGGTGCCTCTGCTGAAGAAAGCCGACGAAGTTCGGCTCGCTAAGGCTATCGAATTGCAGCGTCTTATCCAAAACTCCATGGATAACGAGGAGGAGCGCGCCCGGGTCGAATCGGATCCCGAGGTCGCGTTTGAAGGTCTCGACCTTACTCCCGCTCAGATGGAAACCATTCTTACCTGGGATCCGATCAGAGAGCACCTGTTCCTCTATGGCGGCGATGAAGCTCGCCGGCAGATGATCGAAGCCAACCTGCGTCTGGTAGTCAGCGTGGCCAAGAAATACCTGGGTCACGGCATGAGCCTGCTGGATCTCATCCAGGAGGGCAACACCGGACTGATGCGCGCGGTCGAGAAGTTCGATTATCACAAGGGCAACCGCTTCTCAACCTATGCGACCTGGTGGATTCGACAGG
>DHWR01000269.1:6015-7947 GCA_002413265.1 Chloroflexi bacterium UBA5177 | reverse complement strand
AACATGGGCATCCAAACCTTTACCAAGAACACGTTGTTCGATGAGAAGATGGGCGGTACTCTCCACATGGCCCTCGGAAAGGCGTACCCGGAGTGTGGCGGCACCAACAAGTCCGCGCTTCACTGGGACATGGTCTACGATCTCAGGAATGGCTCCGAAGTGACGGTCGACGGAGAGCTTTTCTCGCGCAATGGCGAGTTTCAGGTGCTCCAAAAAGAGCTTGTTCCGAGCTAAAGTGTTGCTTTTGGACACATTTGCGTGTCGGGAGTACCACATGCTAAGCTGGAAGAGATAAATCTGTCGCTCCGGCAGTGGCTTCGTTTAGCGTGACACGCGAACACTCCTTCACTGCCGCGGCGCCTTTCAAGGCCATTTGTGTCGGACGAATCCTCGCGCCCTCCTGCCGCGAAGCAGAGCTGGCGCGCAACTCTTTTTGCCGTTTGCGTGGCTCAAGCCACAGCTATCGTCGGCTTTGACTTTACGCTGCCGTTCGTACCCCTCTACCTGCAGCACGACCTCGGGGTGCATGGTCTAGGACAAACGGCGCTTTGGGCCGGCTTGATTGGTTTCGGGCCGGCAATCCCAGCCACGATTTTCGGCCCGATATGGGGTCGACTCGCCGATCGCGTGGGCTATCGTTTCATGCTGCTCAGAGCGATGGTCTCGGCAGCTGTGCTTCTCGGTCTCATGGGATTGGCGCCCACACCCGCCATCCTCTTCGGGCTGCGGATGATACAAGGCGCGCTGACGGGGACGGTGTTCTCTTCCCAAGCCCTGGTGGCCTCGAGCGTCCCCGAAGACGAGATCGGCCGGTCGATGGGGCTCTTGCAAATGAGCATCTCGCTTGGCGCCACCATGGGGCCACTGGGCGGCGGCCTTGTAGCCGTCACCCTTGGATATCGCGCAGCCTTCGTGGCGGCCGGGGTGCTCATCGCCATGGCTACTATCGTCGTTTTCGTCTTCGTCAACGAGCCTCGGCGATCGCCTCAAGCGAGATCGGACCAACCAACGGAGCGGCGTCCGTCGATGCTGCAGGTTCTGACCATCCCGGCTTTCGCCGCGGCGCTCTGCCTTACCCTGATCACGCAGTTCGCTGTCACCATGCTCTTCCCTATTCTGCCGCTCTACGTAAACGATCTGCTCGCGGGCGCGGGAAATGCCGCAACCGACACCGGATGGCTGTTTGCCTCGGCCGGAATCGCTTCCGCCGCGGGATCCTATTTGGCAGGACGTCTCCAGCGCCGCTTCTCGATCAAGCCAATCCTGCTAATCGTGGTTACGATCGCCGCTCTGCTGGCCTTGCCTCAGGCCTTCGTGGGAGGCTTCACTCAGCTCCTGCTGTTGCGGACCGTCGCCTCCGTAGCATTCGGCGCGCTGGGTGGACTGGTTAGCGCGCTTGCCGCTTTGTCGAGTCCGGCAAAGTCCAAAGGTGCGGCCTTCGGTCTCATGGGCGCCGCCTCTTCGCTGGGCTTCGGCGCCGGTCCGCTGCTGGGGGGAGCCGCCGCTGCGGCGTTCGGAATTAGACCGGTGTTTGTATTGACCGCCGTCATGATCGCCGCCATCCCGATGTTCTTCATTGTTGGACGGACAGTTTCGCCTCTCGCCAGAAAGCCTGCCGTCTCGCGAGTGATTGCTTCAGCCCGAGGAAGATGAGGGCCGGAGCTTCCATGTAGCATGGTGGCGCCGACCGGTGCCGNNTCGCCGCCATCCCGATGTTCTTCGTTGTTGGGACACTATGGCAGTCTCGGAGTCCGGTAAGGGCTGCAATCGCCGGTATTCGACGTCCCATTTCCGCCCGTTCCCGGTGACGCGGATCCCCAGCGCGTCGAGTACCATGCGCTTCTGCTCGAAGTTGGCGTGCTCCAGCTTCTCGCCCACCCGCGCCAGGTAGCCGGTTAGTTCCTCGATATGGAGCCGTGCGGCCTGCGCTCG
>DHWR01000269.1:4588-5756 GCA_002413265.1 Chloroflexi bacterium UBA5177 | reverse complement strand
CGCTCGATCGATGCGAGCCACGAGTTCGGCCGCGGTGTCGACCAGTTGCCGGCGTTCCGCTTCTAGCCGCTGTATCTCGGACTGGACGAGTGTCCAGAGCGTGTCATCGTCCGGCGCATCAGAGAGTCGGCGGGCGAGCTTCTGCTGCTGGCCTTGGTTCTTGCTTGCCGCCTTCTTGACCGTCTCCAGGTCCTCCAGCAGGAGCGGNNCGATGTCGCCGTTGGCTGGCTGATAGCTCTCAACACCCTGGCGGTCACCATTGACATTGCTTTGTTCTTCATACCGACGTTTTTCCTGTCAGACCGGCTGCATAACTCTATTCAAGAGCGGATGGAAGACTACTACGACCGTGGGATAAAGATTGTCAAGCTTATGGGTGCATTCCGCACCGCCACCGCCATGGCCTTCGTCATGCCTAGCGTGGCGGCCATGATCGTAGTCGGCCTGCTGCGACTCTCCTTCTGGAGAGCGCTAGCGGGTCTTTTCGTCGGCAGCGTCGCCTACGTCGTGGTCCCGCTTCTCATCGCGCTTCCGTTGGCCTCCACATTGCCCGCCTACCTCTTGCCGCTGCTCCGCTGGACGGCTCCGGCCATACTGCTCGCGCTCGTGCTGCTTTCGCTGGTTCGAGCGGGGTGGAGGGGCCTGGGACGGGCTGATTCAGGAGCCGATTAGATCCGGCCTCGGGTGCGGGACAATGGAGCAATCGGAGATCCTTGTGACAACCGTCATCGGCGTGATCCTCGCAGTGCTCGGCCTGTCGGCTCTCTTTTTCTTGCTGCGAAACTACCGCAGACAGCGTGACATCGAGCGCGGCCCGGGCATCGTCCCCGAAGACTACGATTGAGCCGTTCTGCGGGCTTCCACCGCCTGCGTGCGCTGTCGGCGTCGCCTAGCGTTCTATAGCACGCAGCAGAAGCAGCGGGGCCCGCGTCCTGGCAAGAAGTCGGGCGGTGACGCTGCCGGCCCAGATTGCCTGGACACCCGCTCGTCCGTGGGTCGCCACCACGACCAGTCCCACGTCGGGCTCAGAGGCTTCGTCGGCCAAAGCCCGGGTGGGATCGCCCCGACGCACTTCCGTGGTTGCCGTGATGCCCTCCGTTCGCACCCTGTCCGCGACTCGGTCGAGATACTCTTGAGCTTCGCTCTCCTCGAGCTCCAATGCCGCCCG
>DHWR01000269.1:467-4302 GCA_002413265.1 Chloroflexi bacterium UBA5177 | reverse complement strand
GGCGACTTCGGCGCCCGCCGTGCCGTCGAGCGGAACGAGCACCCTTTTTGGCGCAAAGGCCGGCGTGACTCCTTCGGGGACTGCGCGTACCAGAAGTACCGGAATTGCGCCGCGCTTCAGCACTTGCTGCGCTATGCTGCCGAAAAGCAGCTCGCGTACTCCCCCGCTTCCATGCGTGCACAGCACGATGAGATCGCCGCCTTCCTCCGCGACGTGCGCGACGATGCTCCGTGCCACATCTCCTTCCGGCACCTCGTGAGCATGTACCTCGACGGTGATTTCCTGGGCGCGCAAACGGTCCGCGAGGCCGGTCAAGTACAGGTTTGCCTCGTCCTCGGCCTTGAGGTGTCTCTCCCCATGAACGGTGGACGGGGCACCGCGCTCCAGGACATGCAGCAAAACGACAGTGCCGCCGGAAAGTAGGGCGATCTGCTCCACGACCGGGAGTACCGCCTCCGCGAGGTGTGAGCCGTCCAACGGCACGATCAGGCGTCGATACACGAACGTTCCCCGAGTCTAGCTCTGGCCAGGTATTACGCCGCCAAGTACGGTGAAGATCAGAAGAGTGTTGAGAGCCACTATAACTCCGGCACATGCCCAGGCCGCGGCAGTCGTCGCGCGATGGTTCACCAAGACACCCATGAGATCCCTGCGCGATGTAAACATGACCAGCGGTACGACGGCAAACGTGAGAACGACGCTGAGCACCACCTGGCTCACCACGAGCGTCTGAGCCGTGGGAAGCCCGAGGCCGATGACCACGAACGACGGAAGCATGGTTACCGTCCGTCGCACCCACAAGGGAATGTGAAATCCCACAAATCCTTGCATCACGACCTGCCCGGCCATGGTGCCGACCGTGGAGCTGGAGAGCCCGGAAGCAAGCAAGGACACGGCGAAAATGGTTGCCGCTGCCGGTCCCAGCAGTGGCGTCAAGGTTTTATAGGCGAGGCCCAGGTCGGACAGGGCTGTGTAGCCGTGCTGATGGAACACCACCGCCGACATGACTAGCATCCCGCCATTGACGATTCCAGCCAGCGGCAGTGCTATCAGGACGTCGACCAGCGTGAACCTGAAGAGTCTTCGCGCCTCCTGTGGATTGCGAGGTCGGATGCGGTCCTGCATGAGCGCACTATGCAGATAGACCACGTGCGGCATCACGGTGGCGCCGAGGATCCCGGCTGTCAGCACAAAGGTATTCGCACCGACGTATGGCACAACCGCGTGGTACGACATCTGGCTCAGGCTGGGGCCGGAGAGAATCAGCTCCACCACGTAGGCCCCGGCAACGACCAGAACGAACATGGTAATCAGGGCTTCCAGAGGACGGAAACCGTATCGCTGCAGGTACAGCATTCCGAACGTCGCCAATCCCGTGAGCCCGGCGCCCGCGAGCAGCGGGACGTGGAGCAGAAGGTTGAACCCGAGAGCCGCGCCCACGAATTCGGCGAGGTCGGTGGCCATCGCCATGACCTCTGCCACGATCCAGAGCGGCCAGATTATCCATCTGGGGAAGTGCTCTCTCATGAGCTCCGGCAGGTTTCGCCCGGTCGCGATGCCAAGCTTCGCGGACAGCGTCTGAATCAACATCGCCATGATGTTGGCGTAGACGACTACCCAGAGGAGCTGGTAGCCAAACTGGGCGCCGCTGGAGATATTGGTCGCAAAGTTGCCCGGATCGATGTAGGCGACACACGCGATAAAAGCGGGCCCGATGAAGGGAAGCGCGGCAAAGAAGCCCCGTCGCCGGCCTTTGAGCATGTCCTCGCCCGCGTGCGATCTTGCAGCGGATGACGTGTCGTTGCCGTCTGGAGTGAAGTCCCTCACTCTGCCCGGACCAACGCGAGGTCGCCGGATGCCACGTCACTGGACTCCACCAGAATGGCGCCGGCCAGCGTTTCGCCGAGTGGCTGCGACGTCCAGTCGCCCGCCGGCCGCTCTACTCTCAGGGTGACCACACCGCCAAACGGTGCGATGCTCTCCACCATGACTTTGGAGCCTGGCCGGATGTCGAGACTGTCGAGGTATTGCAGAACCGGCTGCTCTTGTAGCGTGATTTGCTTCACCACGGCGCTTTCTCCGGGCGCCAAATCCGCGGCCCTCTCCAAGGCTCGCCGCGGAACCACACCCTCTCTCGACGGAATGGGGTCTCCGTGCGGATCGTGGGTCGGCTCTCCGAGCTTTGCCGCGATTCTGTCTTCGAGGTCCTCCGAAAGAACGTGCTCGAGTCGGTCGGCCTCGCCGTGAACTCGATCCCAGGGCACCCCCAGAATCTCGCTCAGGAAGAGCTCGATCAGGCGATGGTGGCGCAGCATCTCCAACGCGACCGTTACTCCGCGGTCCGTAAGCGCCACACCGTGATACGGCGTGTGCGTCACCAGCGGCCCGCCCTCGTCCTCAGAGAGTCGCTTGACCATCGCAGTGACCGACGGAGGTTTGACGCCGAGCCTGTCTGCCAGCATCTGCGTCGTGGCGCGTCCCGAATCCTCCAGGAGGAGATAGATCTGCTTTAGATAGTCCTGCTCAGCAGGAGACGCTACGGGCACGAACGCTCACTTCATATTTAGTCTTACCTAAATTTATATCATGCAATTGCCTTAACTCAAATTTGGCTCGCAGGATTCGTCGTAGGGGCGAGCTGCGGTCGCCCGCGTCCCAATCTCCAGCACCGTCCCGTCGCCCACCCCCAGTTCCCGGACGCGAATTTCGTGGCGGGCAGTCTTGCGCGGGTGCTCCCCAGTCGCCATGTAGCCTTAGAACAGATGAGAGACTCAGACGACCTCGCAGGCACTGGGATTGGCGCGGCGAAAGAATCGACCGACACGGACCCTGCCAAACCTCGCTTTCGCGACGCACCCGTATCGCGTATCCAACTGACGATCATTGGCCCCGCCGCGATCCTGGCGGTGGCTATGGCCGTCGCCTGGCTTCGCCAGCGGTTTGAGCTTTTCACGGTCATCCCCGCTGCAGCGGCGTTACTGTCTTTGACTCTGAGCGCTCACTGGTGGTCGCGCCGTCGTGTGATTGCCTGGCTCGCGGTGCTGAACGTGGCGCTCATCTTTACCTATCTCTGGTCCCTCGATGACTCGCAGCACCTCGTCATTAGGGTGACGCCCAGCGGATACATAGCGTCGATCGGTAAAGACAAGACATATCTGCAAAAAGCTGCCGGTGCCGGGTCACGGATTGTTCTATTTTCTGGACCGCTGCGCGACTACCGCGTGCAGCCGATGGGCGAGGCGCAGCCACCCGGAAATCCGAGCGCGCTGGTTCGCTTCGCCGAAGCCCTGCGACTCGTCGAACCCAAGCCCGCCTGGACCAACATTCGTCTGATTTCCGGAAGCTCTTCACAGAGCCTCCCGGGCGGGCGTTTTTACACACTATCCGGATCCTGGTCCACAAACGCTCGAGGAGAGCTCGAGGGGAATCCCGACTCTAACGCTCAGATCGGGGTCGCGCCCGGCGGTTCCTACACCATCCAGGCCGACTTGCTGCGCGGCGACGGGACGCAGGGCATCGTTCTCGGTTTGAACAGCTCGAATCACGGGACGCTGCTCGCCGTCCGCATGGATGCGCCGGACATGACCTGGTTCGACTACAGCAACGGCATCCAGCTGACGTCATTCCAGGGAACCTTGCTTCACGTCGGCCCGGTCCCCATGTTGCAGCGTGACCTGAGATTGCTCCTGGGAAACTACATCGCCGCGCTGCTCCTGATTGCCCTCGCGATTCCGCTGTACCTGGTGCTGAAAGTACTGCTCGCCGCGGCCGGGGGCGGCAATTCAGACGAGCTCAACCGCGTCGAGCACCTGCTGCACCCGCGCCTGCTGGATGG
>DHWR01000269.1:0-214 GCA_002413265.1 Chloroflexi bacterium UBA5177 | reverse complement strand
TGCTTCAGCAGATCCCTCACGTCCAGGACTCGGTCTCAAATCTCTGGCAGGCGAAGATCCTGGCCATGGGACGCATCTGGGTCCCCACCCCGAAGAATCCGCAATTCTTTAACGAAGAATACGTGGCGATGTATCGCGGCCACTGGCTCTCCATATATCTGCCAGGATGGCCCTTTCTCCTCGCCGTCGGTGTCTTGCTCCAGGTGCCGTGGCT
>DHWR01000053.1:322-2892 GCA_002413265.1 Chloroflexi bacterium UBA5177 | reverse complement strand
ACGGAGATCCGAGAGCGGCATCCGAGACCGAGCAACCGGAAAGGGCGATTGAGCTTTCCGAATTGGCGCAGGAACTCAGCGCCCTCCTTGCGTCTCTTCCACCTCGACACAGGGAGGCAGTGGCGCTGCGGCACATCGAATGCCTGAGTTATCCGGAGATAGCCTTGGTTCTCGATCAACCGGAAGGAACCGTAAAAGCAAATGTCCATCGCGGTTTGGCGACGTTACGCAAAGCACTGGACGAACAGAAAAGTGAGGCAAGACTGTGACACTAAACTCTGAGACCACGCTTGAGGGTTCCGACGACCTTTCCTGGGATTTCGAGGATCTCCAGAAAGTGGGGGCACCCGCAACGATCTTGCCGACCGTCATGCTGCGACTCGGCCTCGCCGATTCATACTTTTCGATCGAGACTCCGATTGGCGCTGTTTTTGTCGCTTCCAACCCGCGTGGGATTTCGGCCGTCATGAGCGCCGACGACGGGGCTAGCTTCGAGCATGCTTTTAGGGAGCAGTTTGGCCGTCCCGTCTACCCGGCCACCGATGGAGCCTCCGTGCTTCGGAGCGCGGTACGTGACCAGTTGCGGGGCGAGCCCCGGGGTCGTCTACAGTTCGATATTCGAGGTCTTTCGGAGTTCGAGCAAGCAGTGTTGCGAAAGGCTCTCGAGATCCCGCGTGGCGAGGTCCGGCCCTACGCCTGGATAGCACGCGAGATAGGACATCCGCGCGCCGTCCGCGCGGTTGGTACGGCCCTCGCTCGTAATCCAATACCTCTGCTCATCCCGTGCCACAGAGTGGTGCGAAGCGACGGAGTAATCGGGCGATATGGGCTGGGTGACGAGAACAAGCACGTCATTCTGGAGGAGGAGGGCGCCCAGCCCGCCGAGCTGCGCCGGCTGGCGAAGGCCGGAGCTCGCTTCGTCGGATCGGCCACGACTCACATTTTCTGCTTCCCCACGTGTCGCCATGCCCGCCGCGTTCAACCCCGCCATCAGCGCATGTTTGCATCCGAGGCGGACGCATCATCGCGTGGCTTCCGTCCCTGCAAGGTTTGCCGTCCTGCTCCCCTTGCAATGCAAGCGTGAAGGGCATGTCATGACCGCGCTATTGTTCGTTGCGTTTGTTGTCCTCCTCGGTCCACTGGCTTTGTGGTTTGGTGCGGACTCTCGTGATCGCGACCCGGATGACATGCGTGGTTGGTGGCCTGCAGTCCCGCGGCCGACCTTAGACGGTTTCGGCTCGCCTTCGACGCCCGAGGCCAACGAGGGCATCTGCGCGCCAGAAAACCGTGCGGACGCATACAGGCGACCAGTTGAGATTGAAGCTCTGCCCCGCCCCGCCTAAGAACTCAGGCGGCGCCCCAGCCGCGCAGATGCTTTACGGACTGGCGGTACTCCCACTCGATGGCATCCTTCAACGCGTGTGCCAGTCTTCCACCTATGGTCAGCCCTGCCACGGCCGCGACTCCCTTCCTGCTTCCGACGGAAACGACGAACCCCTTGTCATGGAAACGGAAGGGTCGAAGCGGCTTTCCTTCGACCGCCGCGGGGAGGTTGTGAGCCACGTTGGCCGCCTCTTCGAGAGCAGTCTGCGCGAGCGGAGCGAGTACACGTCCGGTGTCGGGGTCGATGACCAGAGCAGCATCACCCGCCGCGAAAATCTCGAGATGGTCTAGCACCCGCAGGTACCTATCAACTTCTAGGCGACCGTTGGTGCCCGTCGGAAGGCCGGATCGAGCGAGGATTTGCGGCCCCTTGACTCCGCCGGCCCAAACGAAGACACCTCCGCGAACGAGCTCTCCGCCCCTCACCCTCAAACCTTCTTTAGTCGCGCCAATAATAACCGCACCGGTACGAACCGCGACGTGGAGCTCCTGTAAGATTTCGGATGCCCGTTGTACAAGTGCGGGCGACGCGCCGGGCAAAATCGAGTCTCCGGCCTCGATCAGCACGGTTCGGCAGAGATCGGGCGGGACTCCATACCGGCTGGCCAGCTCCGGCAGCTCCTCGGCGAAACCCGCTGCGATTTCCACACCGGTCGGACCTCCACCACCAACCACCAGCGTCATCAGCCGCTGCCGCTCATCAGGGTCGCTTGCTTCTGCGGCCCGGCGAACACTCAGGTTGACGGCCTCCCAGACTCCACGCGCGCCGTCCGAAGTGTAGGGGTAGAGGGCGCGCTCCGAGAGTCCGGGGATCTGGAAGTCATTGGGGGTGCTTCCGAGAGCCAAGACCAAGTGACTGTACTTCACGTCTCCTGACGCCGTCTCCACGAGACGTTCCGCTGGCCGGATTTCGGTTACGGCCGTCTGCATGAAGTTCACCTGGTCAGGCAGCACTGCCTCCAGGCCGATGTGGGTCGCCTCCTCCTCTCGCGTGCCCGTGGCCACGCGAGGAAGTTCGGTCACCAGCTCGTGGTAGTGGTGCTGATCAATCAGGGTCAGTCGCGCGTTTGATCGACGCGACAGCCAACGTCCCAGGCGTTGGGCCACATGAAGCCCGGAGTAGCCGGCTCCCGCTACGACAATTTGTGTGTCAATATCCTGTCTCTTATACACATCTCCGAGCCCAC
>DHWR01000053.1:0-159 GCA_002413265.1 Chloroflexi bacterium UBA5177 | reverse complement strand
TGAAGCCCGGAGTAGCCGGCTCCTGCCACGACAATCCGTGTGCCAGTATCTACTTGGTTCACCTGAGTCTCCCGTCGATGCTGGCACAATCTATCACCGGGAAGTCTCACTGGGCTTTTGAGCTAAGGGAGAGATGGAAATGGCGCGATGGCGCGATCT